>NZ_NCUX01000032.1:0-300000 GCF_002096615.1 Streptococcus oralis subsp. dentisani | reverse complement strand
TCTCCAAAAGAGTTCAAAGAAGCCCTTCTTGACGAAGATACAGTGGTCCTTGACACACGTAACGATTATGAGTACGACCTAGGACATTTCCGTGGGGCTATCCGTCCAGACATCCGCAACTTCCGTGAGTTACCACAATGGGTCCGTGATAACAAGGAAAAATTCATGGACAAGCGTGTCGTGGTTTACTGTACAGGTGGCGTTCGCTGTGAGAAATTCTCAGGCTGGATGGTGCGTGAAGGCTACAAAGATGTTGGCCAATTGCACGGAGGAATCGCTACTTACGGTAAAGACCCAGAAGTCCAAGGTGAGCTTTGGGATGGGAAAATGTACGTCTTTGACGAGCGTATCGCAGTCGATGTCAACCATGTTAACCCAACCATCGTAGGGAAAGACTGGTTTGATGGAACGCCATGTGAACGCTATGTCAACTGTGGAAATCCCTTCTGTAACCGTCGTATCCTAACATCAGAAGCAAATGAAGACAAGTACCTTCGTGGATGCTCACACGAGTGCCGTGTTCACCCACGAAACCGCTATGTTTCAGAAAATGAATTGACACAAGCAGAAGTGGTGGAGCGCTTAGCTGCTATCGGTGAAAGCTTGGATCAAGTCGCTACAGTATAAAGATAAAGCAAACAGCCTTCAGGGGCTGTTTTTCTATGCTTTTTATCTAAAAATCTTAAATTTGTTTCTGTATCTTTCAGGGAAATAGGGTATACTGTATGTAAACGATTTCAAAGGAGGCCAGTTATGGCGAAAACATTTTTTATCCCAAATAAAGAAAGTATTCTAGGACAACAGGAGGTCTTGACTGCCAAGTCCATCTTGGCCTTGGTGGAGGGCTTGGAGTCACATAGTTATGATGCCGTCTATCTCCGTCAGCCGCTCAATCATCTCGAATACATGGAGTGTGGGATTGTAGGTAAGTCGCAATTTCTCTTCAAAGTGAACTATGCGGATAGTCGAAAAGGCTATCAAGTGGTGATTCCAGATTTTCTTACTAGAGCGGACTGGGAGATTGTAGAGACTCTCCTCCAGGCCCTATCTGGCAAGTTGGGGGAAGCGGTAGAAGGGATAGAAGGATTTGACTTTGAAGCTTATTTCCGAGAAACGGTCAAGCATTATCTAGCGGATAAGACGGCTCGTTTAGTATATTGCCAAGGGCTCTTATCCCCTATCTATCTCAACAAGGAATATCTCGAGAGTTTTTTGGCTGAGGATGGATTGGCACGTTTTGAAGAGCTGGTCAAGAAAGTTCAAGGTTCTGATGCCTATCTTGCCAGTGTGAAATTTTACCCAGACGCCCAAGGCAAGGTGCATGGTATCTATCACCTAGCCCAGGGAGTCAAGACAATTTTGCCAAAGGAACCCATTGTACCGGCAGCCTATACCGAGCAGTTAGCAGGAAAGGAGCTTGTTTGGGAGATTGACCTAGTGGCGATTTCTGGTGATGGCTCAAAAGCAGAAGACTATGAAGCCATCGCTCGCTTGGATTATGCAAGATTCCTAGAGTCATTACCAACAGCATTTTACCACCAACTAGATGCTAATCAATTAGAAGTACAACCCATCCTAGGACAAGATTTTGAAGGATTGGCAAGCATCGAGTAAGCCTTGTTTAAAAAAGAGTAAGCATAAAAATCCCTGTCATTAACAAATGGCAGGGATTTTGGTTAAAAGAAGGTCAAGATGCGAAGGTAGTCTACTGTCAGCGCGAGCTCTGCAATGAAGAAGGGTACGAGAATAGCGCCATCAAGTAAGACAGCTAGCAAGAAACGATAGAATGGGTCAAGGCTACTGGTCTTACTTGGCTTGCTAATCACAAAGAGATTACCGAGGGCAAAGATGGCCATGCTTAGAAGAGTGAGGATGCCAGCAAATCGTAAGCCACCAAAGAGTGCAAAGAAACTTGCTAGAGCTGTTAGGACAAGCGGGATAGCAAAGAGTCGGCTGTAACGATCGCAAGCTTCTTGGAATGTGAAGTCGCTCTCCTGATCCAGCACACGTCGGACAGTAAAGCCTCCCAAAATGATAGAAAAGTAAAATAGAGCGCTAGCGACCAAGATAGAGAGTCCAGCAAAGAGATCTAGAGGAGGAAGCTGGTTAGGAGAACCATTAGCAATAGAAATCATATAGCCATAGTAGAGGTGCTTGATATGGTAGATACTAAAGAAAAGGTTAATCGAAGATAGCAAGGTGAGCAGGGCAAAGACACTATAACGATGCTTTTGGTCCGTAGTCTTGCTGGCAGTTGGTTCTTGGATAGCATCCAACAGCCAAGTCCAAAACAGTGCGATTTCTTCTTTGAATCTGGCTGTTTTACGAGGGTCAATATCTGGGATATAGGGGCTTTCTAAAGCCTTGCTGAGGATACTTTTCTCTTTTGCAGGGTTTTCTTGCTTGTGTTCTTCTTCAGCTTTCCCTTCTCCCTCTTCCTCGGTTTGGTTTTCCTCGATTATTTCGGGAGTTTCCTCCTCATGCGTTTCCAGCTCTTTAGGTGAGACAGAAGTTTCTTCGTTTACTTGTAGTTCGGTCTCCGCAGTTTCTGAAGTCTCAGGCTCGTTGGGCTGGTTTTCCGATTTCGTTTGAGGTGATTTCTTCTCAAGATCGGCACTTTCAAACCATTCTTGTGTCATGGTGGAACCTCCTTTTTTATGGGCATTTTCTATCTTTAGACTAGCAGATGAAAGCGTTTTTGTCAATGATTTCTAGATGGAGCAGAGTATTCTTCTTCCTTGGGTAGGTAGATATCCTGATTGGCTTTTATAATGAGTATATCCTTAACATCTGCTTTGTCTGTCTTGTAGGGGTTGGCAAGTTCATTGTCTTTTTGTCTAGGGTGTTCTCTGTATGCTTTACGATAAATACCGCCATGCTTAGAAGAAATGTCTAAATTGATACGATCGAATTCTGTCTTAGAAAGAAAGAGTCTTAAGTCGTTATGAGAATCTAGCTCAACCTTACCGTGAAACTGGATATTCTCAGCATAGATGTGTTCCCCTTCCGTCTTGACCTGGCTATCTGTCAATTCTGTATCAAAAATATTGATAATACTAGGTGTCGTTAGTGTACTGTTCTTGATGGAGCTTTCTGTTATTCTTAAGTGGTAGCCTTTTGTTTTGATTGTCGCATTTTCAAGGGTGACTTGACGGATGGAGGTCTGTCCACGATTGGCCGAGACATTGATAGCTTTCAGAGTTCTCCCTTTAGGTAAAGAGAGAATAACTTCATTAAAACGGTTGGAATAGCTGCTGGCAATACGAAGTAGGCCTTCGATTCCTGAGCCGAGAAAACGATGTTGGGAGGCTTGTTTGTCAGTGATACTCAGTGTTTTGTCACTCATGCCAGTAGTCAGATCGTGACGACCAGACACGGAAGGATGATAGGTGATGTGGATCTTGTCATCTAGAGACTCTGTGATGGTTAGGCTATGCTCCTCAAGGGTCAAATCAAGTTTTTCCACTTCGCTTCCAAAGGTCACTTCTTCGACACGATTGTCATAGACGGGGTCTTTTGACATGGCAAGCAAACTTTGAATACCATTGGACTGAGCGCCGACAACTATCATGATAAAACCAAGAATAGTAGCAACCACACCAAAGATGAGAAATCCTTTCGTTAATTTACGCATGTCTGTCACCTCTCTTTCCTTTTTTAAGAATCCATTGCACCAAGCGGACGACCAGGAGCCCAAAGAAACGGGCTACATAGGAGATACCTAGTAGAACAAGAGAAGAAGCACCGATAGAGAGCAAACCAGCCCCGAAAATTAAGATAAAGGCAGATTTAGCTTCGGCTAGGATGCTAAAACTTTCTACGATAAAGAGTCCGCCCAGCAGGATACCCGTCACAGAGACGGTAAAGAAGGCTAGAATGACAGCGGCCGCTGCGATAAAAAGTCCGATGATTGCCATGAGGATGCCGATCCCGACCGGAATTCCGATAGGAGCTACTAGCAGAGCTAGAAGGGCAATGTGTAGCAGTTGACGGTCATTCTTTTGAGCAGGACCTTCATTGACTTTTTTGTTGAGAAGGTCAGAGAGGACATCATGAGCCGCTTCTTTTGGTGTTCCTAGACTAGCAATGAGTTCTTCTTCGCCCTCTGGACCTGCATCGTCAAATAGTTCCTTAAAGTAGTCCATGGCTTCGATGCGGTCAGCTTCAGGCAGTTTATGGAGATAGGTTTCTAACTGAGTCAGATAGTCAGTTCTTGTCATGGCGGATACTCCCTTCTATGATGCCGTTGACGGTGTCGGTATAGAGCGTCCACTCTTCCTTTAGAGTAACGAGCTGCTCTACGCCCCGATTGGTCAAGGAGTAGTATTTGCGCATACGCCCCTGAAACTCTCTAGAGTAGGTGGTCAGAAAGCCATTGGCTTCCAATTTTTTGAGAATGGGATAGAGCGTAGATTCTTTGATATTGGCGATGAGCTTAATGGTTTGGCTAATCTCATAACCATAAGAATCCCCCTGCTCCAGTACAGCCAAGATGAGAAACTCGATCAAGGCAGAGGATGTTGGGAAGTACATGGGAAACCTCCTTTATATTATATAAAAATTTTATATATACTCTTTTCAAATATATTGTATCTCAATGTGAAAGCCCTGTCAAGAAATATGTGTAAAAATTTTATATATAAAAAACTCCTAGTAAAAACTAGAAGTTTAGAGGATTTTATCAGCCCTATCCACCATAAAAAGTGAGACCGTCATGATGATGTCAACAGCTAGAAGAGCAAGGACAGCTGGGATCCAAGATTGGAAAAGTTCAAAACTGTAACCAAACAAGGTAGGACCAAAGGCCGCCAAGATGTACCCACCTGTTTGCGCCAGTCCTGATAGCTGGGCAGTCTTTTCAGGAGAACTGGTTTTAAGAGAGAAGCAAACCATGAGGTAGGGGAAGAGGGCACTGCAGGCCGTTCCAATCAAGAGGTGGACGACTAACCAGTAGAGGAAATTATTGGTTGGATACAAGAGCATGGCAATTCCTGTCATCCCAGCGATAGAGATAATTGCCAGCATGATTCGACGGTGACCATCTGACAGACGAGTCGTCAGACTTGGAACAGTCATCGAAAAAGGAATGCTGATCAGAGAGAAAATAGAAGCAAGGAGAGCCGCATCACTATTAGAAATACCAGCACTAACAGCCATAGTTGGTAACCAGGTCATACTCGTATAAAAGAGCAAGGATTGAAGCCCGCCAAAGATAATGATAGCCCAGACAGATTTGTTTTTTAGAATATTCTCTTTCGATTTCTTTTCTTGCTGTCCTTCTAGATAGTGGTTGTGGCGATGATTTGGCAACCAGACTAGCAGAGTGACCAGACAGAGAAAGCTGAGGACGAGGATGAGGCCCTTCCACGAACTAGCTTGGGTGATAGGGACGGATAGATAAGAAGCGATGGCCGTTGAAACACCCATGGCAGTGACATAGAGCGTTGTTAGGAGACTGATTTTTTGAGGCTGATTTGCCTGTATCATACTTGGGAGGAGTACATTGAAAATGGCGATGCTCGCTCCGATGATCAGAGTTCCTAGATAGAGAAGGGGAAGATTGAAAATCCGAATGACAGAGCCAATAGTTAAGAGGAGGAGACAGTAAGTAAAGAGATGCTCCAACCCGATTTTTTGTGCCAAGCGACTCGCAAAAGCTGAGAAAAGAGCAAACATCAAGAGAGGGAGACTGGTTAAAATCCCGAGAGAGCTAACCTCCACTCCTAGTCCCTGAGCGATATCTCCTAAAATAGTTGGTAAAGCAGTAAAAGGAGAACGTAAAGCGGTCCCGATTAAGACAATTCCTAGAACAAAAAAGAGTGATCGTTTTTTCATGAAAACCTCGATAAGATGATTTTAATAACAGCTTATTTTAAGGTTTTTTTCTTACAATGTCAAGAAGAGGACTGCTAAGAAAACTAGAACGATTTAACTGAAAATAGAGTGAAAGGGGACGGATTTCTTTACCAGAATTTTTCTTGATTTGAGATAAAAATAGGAAACTAGGGAATTTTGTGATAAAATAGTGGAAGGAAATCTATAAATTGGAGAAAAACTGTGTCTGAAAAGCAAAAAATCAGCGTCTTGATGTCGGTCTATGTAAAGGAAAATCCGACATTTTTGAGAGATGCTATCAAGAGTATTCAAAACCAGACCTTGAAACCAAGTGAGCTTGTTCTTGTTGAGGATGGGCCGCTCACGCCCGAACTCTATCAGGTGCTAGACGAAGTGGAAGCGCAGTCAGACATTCCAGTTAAGCGTTGCCCCTTGGAAGAAAATCAAGGTTTAGGTTTGGCTCTTCGATACGGTGTTTTACAATGTCAGTACGATATCATCGCTCGTATGGATACAGATGATATAGCTGTTCTGGATCGTTTTGAGAAACAGCTTCAGCTAATGGAGAAAGAAGATCTCGATCTCTTAGGTGGGCATATCGCAGAGTTCATTGACAACCCTGACGAGATTGTTTCTTACCGTCGTGTTCCTACTCAGCACGCAGATATTGTGGCTTACCAAAGGATGAGAAGTGCCTTTAACCACATGACAGTCATGTTTAAAAAGGACATGGTCCTCAAGGCGGGCAACTACGAAGACGGACTTTATATGGAGGATGATCTCCTCTGGCTCAATATGATTGCCGCAGGTGCCAAGACTGGAAACCTCGATCAGATCTTGTGTAAAGTTCGTGTTGGTGCAGGGATGTTTGAACGTCGTGGTGGTTTGCGCTATCTCAAACTCTATCGCCAGGCTCGTCAGCGCATGCTTGAAAGAGGGCAAATTTCCTACATGGAATATGCGAAAAGCATTGCCATTCAGGCGATTGTGGCACTTTGTCCAGGCTTTGTACGTCAGTTTATTTTTGTGAAATTATTAAGAAAAAATAAATAGTATTGTAAAAGATAAAATAGCCAAAAAATGTTATAATGACAGTATATTTATTTGCATTCTTTTAAGAAAGAGTAAATTCCTATGAATAAAAAACTAACAGATTACGTGATTGATCTGGTTGAAATTTTAAATAAACAGCAAAAGCAGGTGTTCTGGGGTGTATTTGATATTATTAGTATGGTGGTTTCCATCATCGTGTCTTACATTCTCTTTTATGGCTTGATTAACCCAGCGCCTGTGGACTATGTTATCTATACTGGTTTGGCTTTCCTCTTCTATCAAATCATGATTGGATTTTGGGGGCTCAATGCGAGTATTAGTCGCTATAGTAAAATCACAGATTTCTTAAAAATCTTTTTTGGTGTAACCGTCAGCAGCATTGTCTCTTACGGACTTTGCTACGCCTTTCTTCCTCTATTTTCTATCCGGTTCATCATACTCTTTATCTTATTGAGTACCTTCCTGATCTTACTCCCTCGTATCACTTGGCAATTGATTTATTCTAAGCGCAAGCAGGGAAGTGGGGAGGGCGAACACCGCCGTACCTTCTTGATTGGTGCTGGTGATGGTGGGGCCCTCTTTATGAACAGCTACCAACACCCAACTAGTGACCTCGAGTTGGTGGGAATTTTGGACAATGATGAAAAGAAAAAAGGGCAAAAACTAGGTGGAATTTCCGTTTTGGGTTCTTATGATAATCTGCCTGAATTGGCCAAACGCCACCAAATCGAGCGCGTCATCGTAGCCATCCCTTCGCTTGATCCGTCAGAGTACGAACGTATCCTGCAGATGTGTAATAAACTCGGTATCAAATGTTACAAGATGCCCAAGGTTGAGACAGTTGTTCAGGGACTTCACCAACCAGGTAGCGGTTTCCAGAAAATTGACATCACAGACCTTTTGGGGCGTCAGGAAATCCGTCTCGACGAATCCCGTCTTGGTGCAGAACTTACAGGCAAGACTATCTTGGTGACAGGAGCTGGTGGTTCGATTGGTTCGGAGATTTGTCGCCAGGTTAGCCGCTTCAATCCAGAGCGTGTCATTTTGCTGGGACATGGCGAAAATTCCATCTACCTCGTTTATCATGAATTGATCCGTACATTCCAAGGGATTGATTATGTTCCTGTCATTGCAGATATTCAGGACTATGATCGCCTTCTACAGGTATTTGAACAGTACAAACCGGCCATCGTTTACCATGCTGCTGCTCACAAACACGTTCCGATGATGGAACGCAATCCAAAAGAAGCCTTCAAGAACAATATCCTCGGAACCTACAATGTTGCCAAGGCTGTTGATGCAGCCAAAGTACCTAAGATGGTTATGATTTCGACAGACAAGGCGGTCAATCCACCGAATGTTATGGGCGCAACCAAGCGCGTGGCAGAATTGATTGTCACTGGCTTTAACCAACGTAGCAAATCAACCTACTGCGCAGTTCGTTTTGGGAATGTTCTCGGCAGTCGTGGTAGCGTGATTCCTGTCTTTGAACGCCAGATTGCTGAAGGTGGTCCTGTAACAGTGACAGACTTCCGTATGACACGTTACTTCATGACCATTCCAGAGGCTAGCCGTCTGGTAATCCATGCTGGCGCTTATGCCAAGGACGGAGAAGTCTTTATCCTCGATATGGGCAAACCAGTCAAGATCTATGACTTGGCTAAGAAAATGGTGCTTCTAAGTGGGCACACGGAAAGTGAAATTCCAATCGTTGAAGTCGGTATCCGACCAGGTGAAAAACTCTATGAGGAACTCTTGGTTTCGACCGAATTGGTTGATAACCAAGTCATGGACAAGATTTTCGTTGGTAAGGTAAATGTCATGCCACTAGAAGCCATCAATCAGAAAATTGAGGAGTTCCGTTCACTCAGTGGAGATGAGCTTAAAGAAGCGATCATTTCCTTTGCAAATGAAACAACTCATATTGAGTAAGAGTGACTCATACAATTAAACATAAATCAAAGACCAAGGTTTTGTATAGACAGAACCTTGGTCTTTTTACTCTGTAGTTTGAAGCTATTAGCTTGTTATAGCTGACTGATGATATCATCGATTGTATGGGCAATCCAGTCGGGTTGATAGCTGAGTAAATCAGCCTCTTCTCCAAATCCCCAAGTGACAGCGAACTTTTTAATGCCAGTTTCTTGGGCTCCGATCATATCAAATTTGGTGTCCCCGATGATGAGGACTTGGTCTGCAGGGAGTTGATGTGTCTGCAAGGCATAACGGATGACATCCGCCTTGTGTGGTGTTTCAGGACTAGAACCGTAAATGCCGTCAAAGAAATGATAGATTCCCAGATTTTTAGTCATATCATGAGCAGTAGGAGTATTCTTTGTTGTGGTGATATAGAGAGGATAGGTTTGTGAGAGTTCTTGAAGCAATTCCGTTATTTTGGGGAAGAGCTGCGCTTCGTGGATTCCTTTTTTCTTGTAGTAAGAACGGTAGGTTTGAACAGCTTCCGAGATTTGCTCCTTTGGGAGACAAGTTGCAAAACTACTTTCAAGTGGTGGACCCATGAAACCACGAATTGTTTTAGCATCAGGAGTCGGAACTCCTAGTTGTTCAAAGGTATGAGTAAAGGAATTGTGGATTCCGATGGAACTGTCAACCAGAGTTCCGTCTAGATCGAAAAAGATGGCTGAGATTGATGACATAGTTTCTCCTATTAGATAAGATTATTCTCCGAAGATTTCTTTTTGTAGGCGACGGCCAGTAGGGGTGGCTGCGAGTCCACCTTCAGCCGTTTCTCGGAAGGCAGTTGGGAGGCTCGATCCGACTTGGTACATGGCATCGATGACTTCGTCAACAGGGATCTTAGACTCGATACCTGCCAAGGCCATATCTGCCGCGATAAAGGCAAAGCTGGCTCCCATGGCATTGCGCTTGACACAGGGAACCTCGACCAAACCAGCGACGGGGTCACAGATGAGACCTAGCATATTTTTAATGACAAAAGCGATGGCTTGGCTAGCTTGATAGGGCGTTCCACCTGCAGCCAAGGTCAAGGCTGCGGCACTCATGGCAGAGGCAGAGCCAACTTCGGCCTGGCAGCCACCTTCAGCACCTGAAATAGAAGCGTTGTTTGCGATAACCAATCCAAAGGCACCCGCGGCAAAGAGGAAATCCAGCTGTTCTTCGTGGCTGAGGTCAAGTTTTTGAATAGCTGCAGTAAGAACGGCAGGCAGACAGCCAGCACTTCCTGCGGTTGGAGTGGCGCAGACCAAGCCCATTTTAGCGTTGTGTTCATTGACCGCGATGGCATTTCGGGCAGCTGATAGGATGGTAAAGTCAGACAAGGCCTTGCCACTTTTGAGATGGCGATCTAGCTTGGCAGCATCGCCACCCGTTAGGCCACTACGAGATTTGTTTTCACTAAGACCGAGCTCAACAGAGGCTTTCATGACTTCTAGATTGCGCTCCATGAGGAGAAGAACTTCTGCACGTTCCCGGCCAGTCAGTTCATATTCTGTCGCGATCATGAGTTCTGCGACATTTCCTTGGAAGTCTAGATTCGCCTGCTCGACCAATTCTTTGATAGAATAAAACATGTTTCCTCCTACTTGAAGAAATTGACATTGTGGAGATGAGGGATTTTTCGGATTTCTTCAATCGCCTCTTCGCAACTTCGACTATCGACTTCGATAATCATAATGGCTTTTTCTCCAGCTTTTTCCCGAGTCACATTCATCTGAGCGATGTTGATATCGAAACGAGAGAGGGCTTCAGTAACATGGGCAATCATCCCCGGAACATCCTGATGCACGATGATGATGGTCGGGGTATTCATGTTGAGAGAAACGGCAAAACCATTAAGTTCCGTAACTTGGATATTTCCCCCACCAATGGAAATTCCTGTCACACTAATGGATTTGTGTTCATTCTTCACAGTGATCTTAGTGGTGTTAGGATGAGGAGCGTTGCTGTCTTTCTGAATGGTCCAGACAATCTTGATACCACGCTTATGAGCAATCTCAAGGCTATTGGGAATGTCAGGATCATCCGTATCCATGCCTAAAATTCCAGCAACGAGAGCTAGGTCAGTTCCATGGCCACGGTAGGTCTTGGCAAATGAATTAAATAGTTGGAATTCCACCTCTGTCGGTCTATCACCAAAGATGGAAGACACGATTTTTCCGATACGAACAGCACCAGCAGTATGGCTGCTTGATGGGCCAATCATGACAGGGCCGATAATATCAAAGACAGATTGAAAACGAAGTGAGTGCATCTGTTTCCCCTTACAAAGATTCTTGTTTCTATTATATCAAAGAATGAAGTTCTGTGCTTATTTCCCTTATAAAACTGAAAAAATGGATAAAAATGGTATAAAATCTTGTCTTTTATGACAAAAATATCAATGTTTCAGTAAATATAAAATATTTTTGTAATATTTCTACACGAAACCGTCAAGAAACGGTAATATTCAAACGGTATGATAGAAGCATAGTAAAAAGGAGAATTTTTAGAAATGACATTAACAACTAAAAAAATCAAATTAACTCTTGCAGGAGCAGCAACTTTCCTTGCTTTCCTTGCACCATCACTTGCTTTTGCAGATGAAACAATCACTTATACAGTTAAACCAGGTGACACTCTTTCAGAAATCGCTGAGAAGTACAACACCACTGTTGAAAAATTGGCAGAAAAAAACAAGATAGAGGATATTCATCTGATCTTTGTGGATCAAGTTTTGGTCATCGAAGGGACAGCTCCAGCTGCGAAAACTTATGAAGCCCCAGCTGCAACAGGAGAAACAATCGAAGAGACTACGACTTACGAAGAAATAACTGAAACAACAACTTACGAAGCGCCAGCTGCTACAACCAGCACTTCTTATGAAGAAGAAAGTTACACAGCTTCAACTGTAAGTGGTTCTGAAGCAGAAGCCAAAGAATGGATCGCTCAAAAAGAATCAGGTGGTAGCTACACAGCTACAAACGGACGTTATATCGGACGTTACCAATTGACAGATTCATACTTGAACGGTGACTACTCAGCTGAAAACCAAGAACGTGTAGCAGATGCCTACGTTGCAGGACGTTATGGTTCATGGGCAGCTGCCAAGAACTTCTGGCTTAACAACGGTTGGTATTAAGAAAACAAGAGTCCTTTAGGGCTCTTTTTTGTTTCTCTATAACAAAAAGTGTAACGATCTTCTCAGTAATGCTCTATTTGTATAATTCAAATAAAATCCTTCGAATTGTTTTAAAACTCAAATGGTATAAATAAGCTTATTATGTGTAAAAATATATCATATAATGAGAATTTTTTGACTGAAATGAAATAAAATACAGTTTTTTCTTGACAAATGTTTTTGAGAAGTGTATTATTTATACAATTTAAAGGTATAAAAATAAGAGGAGGTTTTATATGAATAAAGTAAAGAAGGTGCTGATGGCGATGTTTGGTTTGCTTATGTTTCCCTTATTGTTTGCTTGTAGTAACAGTCAGTCCCAAGGTGTTGAAGCCATTAAAGCTAAAGGAAAATTGGTGGTGGCTCTGAATCCAGAGTTTGCTCCATTTGAATACCAGAAATTGGTCGATGGGAAAAATCAGATTGTAGGTTCAGATGTTGAGTTAGCCAAAGCCATCGCAAAGGAGCTAGGTGTGGAAGTGGAATTCTCTCCAATGAGTTTTGACAATGTACTGGCTAGTCTTGATTCAGGCAAGGCCGATCTGGCCATATCAGGCGTTTCTAAAACGGAGGAGAGAAGTCAAGTTTACGATTTTTCAATTCCCTACTACACTTCGAAAAATAAGGTGATCGTAAGAAAATCTGAATTAACGAATTACCAATCTGTGAAGAATTTGGCTCAGAAAAAGGTTGGAGCGCAGAAAGGTTCTATCCAGGAAACTTTGGCCAAAGAAACCTTGCAGAATTCTTCTCTCGTTTCACTTCCTAAAAATGGAAATTTGATAACAGATTTGAAATCAGGGCAACTGGATGCGGTTATCTTTGAGGAACCAGTGGCGAAAGGATTTGTAGAGAATAATCCAGACCTAGCCATCGCTGAGATTGATTTTGACAATGATAAAGAAGATTCCTACGCTGTTGCGATGAAAAAAGACAGTAAAGAATTAAAAGAGGCGGTTGACAAAACCATCCAGAAGTTGAAGGATTCTGGGGAGTTGGACAAATTGATTGACGATGCTTTTAAAGCCTCTATCGAAAAATAGAAAGAAGGAAGAGAAATGAGTAAGGAAAAAGTTATTTTAGCCTATTCAGGTGGATTGGATACATCAGTTGCGATTACATGGTTAAAAAAAGACTATGATGTGATCGCTGTTTGTATGGATGTGGGTGAAGGAAAAGATTTGGAGTTCATCCACGACAAAGCTCTCAAGGTTGGGGCTGTTGAGTCTTATGTCATTGATGTTAAGGAAGAATTTGCTAATGACTATGTTTTAGTGGCCCTTCAGGCTCATGCCTACTATGAACAAAAGTATCCCTTGGTATCTGCTCTGAGTCGCCCTCTTATTTCAAAAAAACTAGTTGAAATAGCTCATCAGACAGGGGCAACCACAATTGCCCATGGTTGTACAGGTAAGGGAAACGACCAAGTTCGGTTTGAAGTCTCTATTGCAGCTTTGGATTCCAATTTAAAGGTAGTTGCGCCTGTTCGTGAGTGGAAATGGTCTCGTGAAGAAGAAATCCAATATGCCAAAGAAAACGGCGTTCCAGTTCCAGCTGACCTTGACAATCCTTACTCTGTCGATCAAAATCTTTGGGGACGTGCAAATGAATGTGGTGTCTTGGAAAATCCTTGGAACCAAGCGCCAGAAGAAGCATTTGGAATCACATCTTCTCCAGAAGAGGCACCAGACAGTCCAGAATTTATTGATATTGAGTTTAGCTGCGGGGTGCCCATCTCCCTCAATGGTGAGAAGATGAAAGTGGCTGCTTTGATTCAAAAGCTAAATGAAATTGCGGGTAAACACGGTGTTGGTCGTATTGACCATGTGGAAAATCGCCTAGTCGGTATTAAGTCAAGAGAGATTTATGAGTGCCCAGGCGCTGTGACTTTATTGGCAGCTCATAAGGAGATTGAGGACTTGACTCTCGTGAGAGAAGTGGCTCATTTCAAACCTATTATCGAAAATGAGTTGTCCAATCTCATCTATAATGCCTTGTGGTTTAGCCCAGCAACTCAGGCTTTGATTGCCTATATCAAGGAGACACAGAAAGTTGTCAATGGAACTGCAAAAGTTAAACTCTATAAGGGGAACGCTCAGGTAGTGGCTCGGAAATCACCAAATTCTCTTTACGATGAAAATTTGGCGACTTATACTAGTGCGGATACTTTTGACCAAGATGCGGCTGTTGGATTTATCAAGCTTTGGGGGCTTCCGACTAAGGTTTATTCAGAAGTTCAGAAAAATGTTGAGTAGTGACGCGATAGAAAGGGACATACAGGGTATGCCGAAAAATACAAAATTATGGGGTGGTCGATTTGAAGGCACTGTGGAAGAGTGGGTAGAACAGTTCGGTGCGAGTATTTCCTTTGACCACCAGCTGGCAAAATTTGATTTAATGGGTTCCTTAGCTCATGTTCAAATGCTAGGACAGACTAGCATTTTGAGCTTGGAAGAGGCAGAGCAGATCCAAGATGGTCTGCAAGCTTTGTTGCGAGATTTAGAGGCAAGAGAGCTTCATTTTGATATTGCAAATGAAGATATTCATATGAATATGGAAGTGTTGCTGACAGAGAAAATCGGTCCTCTGGCTGGGAAACTACACACAGCTCGTTCTCGGAATGACCAAGTCGCAACGGATATGCACTTATATCTAAAGGAGCAGCTTGGCCATGTCTTGGATAAGTTGGCGAATCTGAACAGTGTTTTGCTGGATTTGGCTGAAAAACATGTGGAAACTATCATGCCAGGCTATACTCATTTGCAACACGCCCAACCGATTAGTTTTGCCCACCATCTCATGGCTTATTACAATATGTTTCAAAGGGACAGCGAGCGATTCGCATTTAACTTGAAACATACGGACCTATCTCCACTGGGTGCAGCTGCCTTAGCGGGGACAACTTTTCCAATCAATCGTCAATTATCGAGTGATTTATTGGGCTTCCAACAACCCTATACCAATTCCTTGGATGCCGTGAGTGACCGTGATTTTATCTTAGAATTTCTATCAAATGCCAGCATTTTGATGATGCATATGAGTCGTTTTTGTGAAGAAATCATCAATTGGTGCAGTTTTGAGTATCAGTACATTAGCTTGTCTGATAGCTTTTCAACAGGTTCATCTATCATGCCCCAGAAGAAAAATCCTGATATGGCGGAATTGATTCGAGGGAAGTCAGGACGGGTTTACGGGCACTTGCTTGGACTATTGACCGTCATGAAATCTTTGCCTCTGGCTTATAATAAGGATTTGCAAGAGGACAAGGAAGGCATGTTTGATACAGTAGAAACGATTTTGAATTCTCTGGATGTGTTGGCAGGTATGCTATCGAGCATGCAGGTTAATAAGGCCAAAATGCAGCAATCTACAGAGAATGATTTTTCGAATGCGACCGAACTGGCAGATTATTTGGCTGAAAAAGGCCTCCCTTTTAGAGAAGCGCATGAAATTGTAGGGAAATTGGTTCTAGACTCTATCAAGCATGGTAAAAATATCCAAGATTGGGATTTGAAGGAGTTGCAAGCCTACCATCCCCTGATTGAAGAGGATATTTATATCTACTTGCGTCCAGAAACCGCTGTTCAGAGACGGAATTCCTTAGGAGGAACCGGCTTTGAGCAAGTGAAATACCAGATAGAACAAGCGAAGAAAGAACTTAAAGGGGAAATTTGATTCGTCTGTAAAGTAAGAAAGAGAGGCTGAGATGATTTATCAGCCTCTTTCTTGTCTTCTCCAACCAAGCGTGTTATAATGAATACTGCTCAAGCGACCTTCAATCGTTAAAGCACACACGACCTTCAATCGTGAATAAACGAATAGATGGGAGACTTACCATGAGTGATAACTCTAAAACACGTGTTGTCGTGGGGATGAGTGGTGGTGTTGATTCGTCGGTGACAGCTCTTTTGCTCAAAGAGCAGGGCTACGATGTGATCGGTATCTTCATGAAGAACTGGGACGACACAGATGAAAACGGCGTCTGTACGGCGACCGAAGATTACAAGGATGTGGCTGCGGTGGCAGACCAGATCGGCATTCCCTACTACTCTGTCAATTTTGAAAAAGAGTACTGGGATCGCGTCTTTGAGTATTTCCTAGCGGAATACCGTGCAGGACGCACGCCAAATCCAGATGTGATGTGCAACAAGGAAATCAAGTTCAAGGCCTTTTTGGACTATGCCATGACCTTGGGGGCAGACTATGTAGCGACTGGGCATTATGCCCGAGTGGCGCGTGATGAGGACGGGACAGTTCACATGCTTCGTGGTGTGGACAATGGCAAGGATCAGACCTATTTCCTCAGCCAGCTTTCGCAAGAACAGCTCCAAAAAACCATGTTCCCCTTGGGACATTTGGAAAAACCTGAAGTTCGCAGACTAGCAGAAGAAGCAGGCCTTGCGACTGCTAAGAAGAAAGACTCGACAGGGATTTGTTTTATCGGAGAAAAGAACTTTAAAAACTTTCTCAGCAACTACCTACCAGCCCAACCTGGTCGCATGATGACTGTGGATGGTCGCGATATGGGTGAGCATGCTGGTCTGATGTACTATACAATCGGTCAGCGTGGAGGACTGGGTATCGGTGGGCAACACGGCGGTGACAATGCCCCTTGGTTCGTTGTCGGAAAAGACCTAAGCAAGAATATCCTCTATGTAGGCCAAGGTTTCTACCATGATTCGCTCATGTCAACCAGCCTAGAGGCTAGTCAAGTCCACTTTACTCGTGAGATGCCAGAGGAATTTACGCTTGAATGTACAGCTAAATTCCGCTACCGTCAGCCTGATTCTAAGGTGACTGTACATGTCAAAGGAGACAAGGCAGAGGTCGTTTTTGCAGAGCCACAACGCGCGATCACACCCGGGCAGGCAGTTGTCTTTTACGATGGCGAAGAGTGTCTAGGTGGCGGTTTGATTGACAATGCCTACCGCGATGGACAAGTTTGTCAGTACATTTAGATTGACAAATTTTCTCAATTTGCTACAATAATAAAAGCAATAGAAATGATGGTCAAAGCTCATGGATGTTGCAGGCTTTTTTGTCCTGCACTTCTTACGAGTTTTGACTGTTTTTGTGTCGTTTAAGGGAAAGGATAAAAATGACTCAACAAGACTTTCGGACAAAAGTGGAAAATACAGTTTTTGGCGTTCGAGCGACAGCCTTAATTCTTCAAAATGGCAAGCTCCTAGTTACCAAAGATAAGGGTAAGTATTACACTATTGGCGGTGCGATTCAAGTCAATGAAAGCACGAAAGACGCGGTAGTCCGTGAAGTGAAGGAAGAACTGGGTGTCAAAGCTCAAGCTGGACAGCTAGCTTTCGTGGTTGAAAATCGTTTTGAACAAGACGGTGTTTCCTATCACAACATCGAGTTTCATTATTTGGTAGACTTGCTGGAAGATGCTCCATTGACCATGCAGGAAGACGAAAAAATGCAGCCTTGTGAGTGGATTGACTTGGATGAACTCCAGAATATCCAGCTAGTTCCAGCCTTTTTAAAAACAGCCCTGCCGGATTGGGACGGCCAACTAAGACACATTCATCTTGAGGAATAGGAGAGAAAATGACTTATAATTTTACGGAAGAATACGATATTATTGTAATTGGTGCGGGACACGCTGGGGTTGAGGCTTCCTTGGCCGCTAGCCGTATGGGCTGTAAGGTTCTGCTTGCGACTATCAATATTGAAATGCTGGCGTTCATGCCTTGTAATCCTTCTATCGGAGGTTCTGCCAAGGGAATTGTCGTGCGTGAGGTAGATGCTCTCGGTGGCGAGATGGCCAAGACCATTGACAAGACTTACATCCAGATGAAGATGCTCAACACTGGGAAAGGTCCAGCTGTTCGCGCCCTTCGGGCGCAGGCTGACAAGGAACTTTACTCTAAGGAAATGCGCAAGACGGTTGAAAATCAAGAAAATCTGACCCTTCGTCAGACCATGATTGATGAGATTTTGGTGGAAGATGGCAAGGTTGTCGGTGTTCGTACAGCGACCCATCAAGAGTATGCTGCAAAGGCCGTTATCGTGACGACAGGAACAGCCCTCCGTGGGGAAATTATCATCGGAGACCTCAAGTACTCATCAGGACCAAACCACAGCTTGGCTTCGATTAACCTTGCTGACAATCTCAAGGAACTGGGACTCGAAATCGGTCGTTTCAAGACAGGTACACCTCCGCGTGTCAAGGCTTCTTCTATCAACTACGATGTGACAGAAATCCAGCCAGGAGATGAAGCACCCAATCACTTCTCTTATACTTCGCGTGATGAGGATTATGTCAAAGACCAAGTTCCATGCTGGTTGACCTACACCAATGGTACCAGTCATGAGATTATCCAAAATAACCTCCACCGTGCGCCTATGTTTACAGGTGTGGTTAAGGGAGTGGGCCCTCGTTATTGCCCGTCGATAGAGGATAAGATTGTGCGCTTTGCGGACAAGGAACGCCACCAGCTCTTCCTTGAGCCAGAAGGACGCAATACAGAGGAAGTCTATGTCCAAGGCTTGTCAACCAGTCTGCCAGAGGATGTACAGCGTGAGTTGGTTCATTCTATCAAAGGGTTGGAAAATGCAGAAATGATGCGAACTGGTTATGCTATCGAGTATGACATGGTCTTGCCTCATCAGTTGCGTGCGACTCTGGAAACCAAGAAAATCTCAGGACTTTTCACAGCTGGTCAGACAAATGGAACGTCAGGTTACGAAGAAGCTGCTGGTCAAGGGATTATCGCTGGTATCAATGCGGCTCTGAAAATCCAAGGCAAACCTGAGCTAATCTTGAAACGGAGCGATGGCTATATCGGGGTGATGATTGATGACTTGGTGACCAAGGGAACCATTGAACCCTACCGTCTATTGACCAGTCGTGCTGAATACCGTCTCATTCTGCGTCATGACAATGCCGATATGCGTTTGACAGAGATGGGACGCGAGATTGGACTTGTGGACGATGAACGTTGGGCTCGATTTGAGATTAAGAAAAACCAATTTGACAATGAGATGAAGCGCCTAGACAGTATCAAACTCAAGCCAGTCAAGGAAACCAATGCCAAGGTTGAGGAGATGGGCTTCAAGCCGTTGACAGATGCAGTGACAGCCAAGGAATTCCTTCGCCGTCCAGAAGTTTCTTACCAAGATGTGGTGGCCTTTATCGGACCAGCTGCTGAGGACTTGGATGACAAGATTATCGAATTGATTGAAACAGAAATCAAGTACGAAGGCTATATTTCCAAAGCCATGGATCAGGTTGCCAAGATGAAACGCATGGAAGAAAAACGCATTCCTTCTAACATCGACTGGGATGATATTGATTCTATTGCGACAGAAGCTCGCCAAAAGTTCAAACTCATCAATCCAGAAACTATCGGCCAAGCCAGCCGTATTTCGGGAGTAAACCCAGCAGATATTTCTATTTTGATGGTCTATCTGGAAGGTAAAAATCGTAGTATTTCTAAAAATCAAGAAAAGAAAGCATAGAGAAAAACAGCTCCGTCTTCGGGGCTGTTTTGTTGATTTATTCTTCTTCATCTGGTGTGAGGATCATCGGGATGATGATTGGTTCACGTTCTGTGTTTTCATAGAGGAAAGGACGAATGGCGTTGACGATGGCGCCATTGACAGATTGGACACTAGCATCCTTGTTTTTCAATGCGATACGAATAGCATTGAAGAGAATGCGCTGGCTTTGGCGAATCAAGTCGCCAGACTCTCTCATGTAGACAAAGCCTCGGCTGAGGATATCTGGACCAGACAAGATCATTTTAGACTTGAAGTCAACAGTAGCGACTGCTAGAACGACACCGTCTTCAGATAGATCACGACGATCTTTGAGGACAGCAGCGCCGATTTCGCCGATACGATTTCCATCGACATAGATGTCTTGGGCATTGAAGTGACCTGCGATACGAGCAGAATCTGCGGTAAGGGCAAGCACATCACCATTGCTCATGATAAAGATATTGTCCTTCTCGACACCAGTATCCACCGCTAGTCCAGCATGGACTTTCTGCATACGGTATTCACCATGGACAGGCATGAAGTATTTGGGCTTGATCAAGCGGAGCATGAGTTTTTGCTCTTGCTGACCACCGTGTCCAGAGGTGTGGATATTGTTGATTTTACCGTGGATAACTTCGACGCCAGCTTCTGAGATAATGTTAATCAACTTGTTGACGCTAGTAGTATTTCCAGGGATTGGGCTAGAAGAGAAGATAACGGTATCGCCGGGTTGGAGTTGCACTTGACGGTGGGTTCCGTTAGCGATACGAGAGAGGGCTGCCATCGGCTCACCTTGACTACCTGTACAGAGGATAAGAACCTCGCCTGCAGGATAGTCTTTGATTTCATTTGGCTCGATAAAGGTTCCCTTAGGAGCTTTGATGTAGCCAAGCTCGATACCGTTGACAATGGCCTTTTCCATCGAACGTCCAAAGACCGCAATCTTGCGTCCAGTCTTAACAGCAGCATCTGTTGCTTGCTGGAGACGGAAGATATTTGAGGCAAAGGATGCAAAGATGATGCGTCCTTCAATGCCTTGGATGATTTTCATGATAGACTGGCCAACGACCTTTTCAGAGTTGGTAAAGGTTGGCACTTCTGCATTTGTCGAGTCAGAGAGGAGACAGAGTACGCCTTCTTCACCAAGGGCTGCCATCCGGTGCAAGTCTGCAGGTTCGCCAACTGGAGTGAAGTCGAACTTGAAGTCACCCGTACAGACGATTTTTCCTTGAGGAGTATGAATGACAATTCCCAAAGGCTCTGGAATAGAGTGGGTTGTTCTAAAGAAAGTTGCCTTGAGATTTTTAAAGGTCAACTCAGTGTTGTGGTTGATTTCGTAAAGTTTGGCGTTGCGCAAGAGACCGTGTTCTTCGAGTTTCCCACGGATCAAAGCCAAGGCAAGTGGTCCAGCGTAGATAGGGACATTTGCTTGCTTGAGCAGGAAAGGAATTCCACCGATGTGGTCCTCGTGTCCGTGTGTGATCAAGACAGCCTTGACGCGGTCGATATTGTCTACGATGTAAGAGTAGTCGGGGATAACGTAGTCGATACCCAGCAAGTCATCTTCCGGGAATTTAATCCCAGCATCGACGATGATAATCTCATCTTGGTATTCAATTCCGTATGTATTTTTCCCGATTTCTCCCAGACCACCGATGGCAAAAACGCCGACTTCTTCAGGTTTAAGAGTGTAGGTCATATTAGAACTCCGTGATCTCGAAAGCGCCAGTTTCTTTTTCGTAATCTAGCAATTTGTCAGACAAGAGTTCGATATACTCGATATTGTACTCTGGGCGATTTTCTTCGACAAGTTGACGAGCAGCGATACGGCCCTCAAGTTCTGAGCTGGCATCGATGTCTAGGTAAAGTGAGCGTGTTGTTTCACGACGTGGGCTACGTTCTTTTGTTTCTTGATAAAAAACTTTGTAAATCATATAGTTCCTTTCTATTTTACAGGTCAGCTTATTCCAAACTTTTAGTAGAGATTTGCTTGATTTCATTCCATTTTGTGTCTAGATTGACCTTGATTCGTTACAATTATTTCAATTATACCACAAAATGAAAAATTAGTAAAAGACGGAAAATGAGAAAGTTGTGAGGGAAAGAGGGGCAAAAAGATAGATAGAATTTGGTTGGAGAGCACTTAGGTGTTATAATGGAAAGAGAAAGGGAAATTTATGGATGGGAACGTTCCCTATAGCTTTTAAAACAAGGAGGATTAAGGATGTTTAGTTTGTTTGAATTTGCGATTGGAGTTCGCCTCTTGATGTTTGTAGTCTTTGTAGCTTGTGTTTATGGAGGAAATCTTATTTTTACATATCTAGAGCACCGAAAAACAAAATTCCTTTGGAAGCTGACCTTTGTAATACTCTACTCTATATTTCTGCTTCTTGTCACCTATGTTGTCTGGTTTGTTTTTCACTTCGGTTTAAATGCTTAAACTTAATTATTCATCTAAATAAACAGATACGAAAAGTTCACCCCGTCTTGATAGAAGGGGCGGATTTTTCTATTTTTAGATGAGCTCTTTATTGTTACGATGATGATTTCTCGCATCGAAAACCGAGTTGAAGCATATATGACTTATCTAAACTTCCTATGAAGGACCTTTCAATTGCCTTGGTTACTTTTCTATTCGGAAAAGATAGAAAAATCTACAACTTTTTTAAAATTTTTGTGCCTTCCTCTTTGTCTAAGTGGCAGGGCTTTTTGTTTGGGAAGAAAGAAAATTCCCATGCGTTGGCTTTTGTAGTATAATAGTAAACAGACAAAAAGATAGGAATGTGTTATGAAAGTATTAGCTTTTGATACGTCCAGCAAGGCTCTTTCTCTAGCCATTTTGGAGGATAAGCAGGTCCTTGCCGAGACCATAATCAATATCAAGAAAAATCACAGTATCACCCTCATGCCTGCCATCGATTTTTTGATGTCGAGTCTGGACCTGACGCCCAAGGATTTGGACCGAATCGTGGTGGCTGAAGGACCAGGTAGCTACACAGGCTTGCGAATTGCGGTAGCAACTGCTAAGACCTTGGCTCATACCCTGAACATTGAGTTGGTTGGTATGTCTAGCCTCTTGGCTCTGGTGCCACGCCAACAAGAAGGCTTACTTGTTCCCCTGATGGATGCGCGTCGCAACAATGTTTATGCAGGATTTTATGAAAATGCCAAACCTGTCATGCCAGAAGCACACCTGTCCTTTGCGGAAGTGCTAGAGCAGGTCAAGGATGCTGAGCAGGTGACTTTTGTTGGAGAAGTCGGTCCCTTTGTGGAGCAGATCCAAGAACACTTGCCACAAGCTAACTACCAAGAGACCTTGCCAAATACAGCTAATCTTGCTCTTTTGGCTTGGGATAGGGAAGCAGCCTCCTTGCACGACTTTGTGCCAAATTACCTCAAACGAGTTGAGGCTGAGGAAAATTGGCTTAAGAATCACACCGAGTCTGGCGAATCTTACATTAAACGCCTATGATTGAAATCAAACGAATTCAACAGCAACCTGACCTGGCTCAAGCCATCTACGCTGTCATGGCAGATGTTTACCCAGTCAGTCCTTGGACGCTGGAACAAATCCAAGCAGACCTGTCCCAAGACCAGACTTGGTATGCTCTGGCTTATGATGGGACAGAAGTGATTGGCTTTCTAGCCGTTCAGGAGAATCTCTTTGAGGCAGAAATCCTGCAAATCGCTGTCAAAGGAGCCTATCAGGGTCATGGAATTGCATCAGCCTTGTTTGCAACATTGCCGACAGATAAGGAAATTTTCCTTGAAGTCAGAAAGTCAAATCATCGAGCGCAAGCATTTTACAAGAAAGAAAAGATGGCGGTCATCGCTGAGCGAAAGTCCTATTACCATGACCCAGTCGAGGACGCCATCATCATGAAGAGAGAAATAGATGAAGGATAGATATATTTTAGCATTTGAAACATCTTGTGATGAGACCAGTGTTGCCGTCTTAAAAAACGACGACCAGCTCTTGTCCAATGTCATTGCTAGTCAAATTGAGAGTCACAAACGCTTTGGGGGCGTGGTGCCAGAAGTTGCCAGTCGTCACCATGTCGAGATCATTACAGCCTGTATCGAGGAGGCTCTAGTAGAAGCAGGAATTACCGAAGAGGACGTTACAGCTGTTGCGGTTACCTATGGACCTGGATTGGTTGGAGCTCTGCTAGTTGGTTTGTCAGCTGCCAAGGCCTTTGCTTGGGCGCATGGTCTACCACTTATCCCCGTTAACCACATGGCTGGCCACCTCATGGCGGCTCAGAGTGTGGAGCCTTTGGAGTTTCCTTTGTTGGCCCTCTTGGTCAGCGGTGGCCACACAGAGTTGGTCTATGTTTCTGAGGCTGGCGATTACAAGATTGTTGGGGAGACACGAGATGATGCGGTTGGGGAGGCTTATGACAAGGTCGGTCGTGTCATGGGCTTGACCTATCCTGCAGGTCGCGAGATTGATGAGTTGGCTCATCAGGGGCAGGATATTTATGATTTCCCTCGTGCCATGATTAAGGAGGACAATCTAGAGTTTTCATTCTCAGGTTTGAAGTCTGCCTTTATCAATCTCCATCATAATGCTGAGCAAAAGGGAGAAAGCCTGTCTACAGAGGATTTGTGTGCATCCTTCCAAGCAGCAGTCATGGATATTCTTATGGCCAAAACCAAGAAAGCTTTGGAGAAATATCCTGTTAAAACCCTAGTCGTGGCCGGTGGCGTGGCTGCCAATAAAGGTCTCAGAGAACGCTTGGCAGCTGAAATCACAGATGTCAAGGTCATTATCCCTCCTCTGCGCCTATGTGGAGACAATGCAGGCATGATTGCCTATGCCAGCGTCAGCGAGTGGAACAAAGAAAACTTTGCAGGCTGGGATCTCAATGCCAAACCAAGCCTCGCTTTTGATACGATGGAATAAAGAGTCAGCTTGAGGCTGGCTTTTTTGCTAAAATATTTTATAATATGTTAAAAAAGTAAAAATTTTTACGAATAGAAGAGTAAAGAGCCTTGCTAAGGGAGTAGGGCGATGATTGAAAAACAGGAATTGGGAGAATTTTACAAGGAATTGCGCCAGGCTAGAAAACTCAAGCAGTCAGATGTAGCTTGTGGTGGACTGACAGCATCCCAGCTATCCAAGTTTGAACTAGGGCAGTCTATGCTGTCTGCGGATAAGTTGATTCTAGCTATCCAAGGGATAAATGTGACCTTTGATGAATTTGGGCACAAGCTCAACAACTATCAAGAATCTCCACATATGAAATTTGGTAGAATGGTTGTCGATCGCTTTGCCCATCAAGATGTGGCTGGCTTAGAGAAACTATTAGAGGAAGTCGAGCAAGAACAGATGGCACATACCTATCGTCGTTTGAATGCCGTCGTGATTAAAAATGCTATCCATTCCTTGGATAAAAACTATCCGCTAGAGGAGGAGGATAGCGAGTTTTTGACTAGCTACCTCTACGCTATCGAGTCTTGGACCTGGTTTGAACTCTATATATTTTGTAACACCATCCCCTTCTTAAGCAACCAAGATCTAATCTTTTTATCAACCTCTTTACTTGAAAAATCCAAGGAATTTAAAGAATTGGCACACAATAGACTGTATATGAAAAGTGGCTATCTGAATATTATCTCAGAGCTCATGGAGCGTAAGCTTTTCTCTTACATCCCAATCTTTGAGTCTGAGTTGGAGAGCATGCTTCGTCCGTATGATGTTTTTGAGAAATTATTGTGGCAATTTTTAAAGAAATTGAGTGTTTTCCTTCAGACCAAGGGAAGAAATCAAAAAGAGATTGAACACTTTATCCAATCTCTGCAAATATTAGAAAATCCACAATTATCAGCACTTTTTGAATTACGTTTCCAGCAGTACAAAGAACTTATCGATGAGCTAGAAATGGAATGATAATAACCCACTCTGAAATGAGTAGAAGCATTAGTTGAATTTTTCTTTTCTTCATATCGCTTCCCTCCTTGTTAATAGCATCTTTATTATACCAGTGAAATAATCAAATCCACAAAAATCGCAAATGTGAAATTTCCATGAGAAAAAATATCAAATATGCGATTTTCTAAAATAAGACAATTTTCGTGTTATACTGTCCTTGTAAGACATTTGAAGCAAATCCTAGGTCGCAGAAGTGGTTTACAAATAAAAATAATTGAAAGAGTGTAAATGATGTTAAATTTACAATTTGCGTAGACAATGGAACTAACGGAAGTGGAGTTGGAGAAGGTTTACGGTGGAAACCTTGTGGTTAACCCAGGTAGTGGAGGTTGGGGAGTTCCAGGAATTTACCCAGGTTGGGGAAATCAAGGAATGAGTCCTAATCGTGGTGCTTTTGATTGGGTTGTAGATTTTGTAGATGGATTGTTTAACCGTCGTAGAAGATAAGGGTGTCAAGGAAAATAATAAGATGAAGAAAATGAAAGAAATGAAATTTCACCTAGCAACTGGACTGTTGATTGTGATTTATTACCTCATTTTTAATGTCATATTAGGTTTAGATTTTACTGATGCCTTGTCTGAAGGTGGTTTTTATAGTTTACAGGTTCTGTTTGTACTAATGGTGGGAACTGTAGCTACAATTATTCTTGTCAAAAGTGAACATTGGAAAGAGTACGGTCGATTCGAGTTTCGTTGGTCCTATCTGGGTATCTTCTTTCTTTCCTTTATATTGATGTTTTTGTGGGTAAATATAACGACTCGGATCTTTCCCAGCACGCAAAATGGGAGTGCAATAGTGAAAGAAGCAGCTAATTTGACAGGAATTAGTTACTTTATAACGCGCATTTTATACGGCAGTCTCATTGCTCCGATAGTTGAAGAGTTGGTTTTTCGCGGGCTTCTGATGACATCCCTAACTAAATTTAAAAAATACTATGTTGACATAATTGTTTCCTCGGCTCTATTCAGTCTTATCCATGTTTTGCAATATGGATGGGTGATAACAGACTTCATCATTTATGCAGGAGCAGGTCTGCTACTCTGTATGCTCTTTCGCTATACACGTTCAATTTATTGGTCAATGGCACTCCACATCTTGTGGAATAGCTTTTTAATTATCGTGAGCTTATTGGTGTTTGGATATTAGATTTAGCAGAAATTTTTACATCACATAGATAAGGCTGGCTTCCCAGTCTTTTTCTTATTATGACGGTTTGTTACTGACTCTTGATCAATTTAAAACAAAAAGAAGCATTTTTAAAATCTAATCACGGAATCCGACTCTATCAAAGTTTGTCAATTCTAGAGTTTTTTTGTATAGTAGAAATATGAAATTTACAAAAATAATCAGTAGTTTACTTGCTCTTGGAGCCTTACTCATGCTTTTATCAGCTTGCCAGAATGTTAAAAAGACACAACTGGTCTTGTTTGAAACACTTTCATTCAATATGTCCCTTAAATCCTTTGAAGAAGTTTTTGGTGAGGCTAGCGAAGTGGTGGAAGAAACAGAAATGGGTTATCGAGATAGCTGGCGTGCTGAAGACCCTTATTTCTATAAAACGGGCCGCCTTTTCTATGATTATGAAAATATTTCTTTGAATGGTTATACAGGTCGAGCAAGATTCACATTTTCAAAATCGCATCGCTTGGAAGAAGCGACAGTTCATATTCCTGTAGCTTCAAAAGGGGAGCAATATGTAATGCTCAACAATCTATCCCAGACTATAAAAAAAGAAATTGAAGCTCTTCCGAATTTTCAATCTGTAACTACCGAGACGGTAGGACTATACGATGACGGCTATCGCTATAAAGTCAAGTTGAAAGGACAAAGGAGAGAATTTTGGATCGATGTTTATCCGACAGAAGATGAAGATGCTAAAGAAATTGAAGATAAAAAGTATACTATTCGGGTGGATCAGTTTAGGATGCATTAATAACACTCATGGGATTTCAGCATTTTTTGCTAGCTACTAGTTTCAAACTCTAAACTTTTTTCTCTTCTTTGAATGTGTTATAATATTTCTTGCTGTGGCTGTGACCTTGAACAGCCTCAAACGAAGAGAATAAGAGGAGAGAGATGAAAGAAAAAGGATTTTGGGAAGGTGTACAGGCGGCTATGCCGACTGCCCTTGGTTATGTCAGCATTGGTCTGGCTTGTGGAATTATCGGCGCGCCCTATGTGACACCTGTTGAGATGGGTTTGATGAGCCTCTTTGTTTATGCTGGGAGCGCCCAGTTTGCAATGTTGGCATTGATTGCAGTACAAGCGCCTGTGGCAGCTATTGCTATGACGGTCTTCTTGATCAACTTGCGCCTCTTTTTGCTAAGCTTGCATGCGTCGACCTATTTCCGTCATACTAGTCTCTGGCAAAACATCGGCATGTCCAGTCTCTTGACAGATGAGACTTACGGAGTTTTGATGGGAGAATTAGCCCATACAGACAAGGTCAATCCCGTGTGGATGCATGGAAATAACTTGAATAGCTATGCGGCTTGGTTTGTGGGGACAGTGGTTGGAACGGCTCTGGGTGGTCTGCTACCAAATCCAGAAATCTTTGGATTAGACTTTGCCCTTGTTGGGATGTTTATCGGGATTTTTACTTCGCAATTTCAGATTATGCAAAGACGGGTCCCTGTCCGCAATCTGCTGATGATTCTAGCTGTTGTTGCGCTGTCTTTCTTTTTGTTCTTGACAGTAGTGACTCAGTCGCTAGCTGTTCTGTTTGCGACCTTGCTAGGTTGTACCATGGGGGTGGTCTTAGATGGTCAGTAAGTATATTTTAATGGCAATCGTCTTTTCTGGATTGGTGACTTGGATTCCCCGTATGATTCCCTTCATCTTGGTTAAGTACAAGGGGTTGCCAGCTATCGTCGAGCGTTTTTTGAAGTTCTTGCCCGTCTCTATCATCTTTGCCTTAATCCTTTCAAGCGTGGTGACAGGCAAGGTTGGGAGCCTTCCTCAAATCAAATGGTTGGACTTTTTAGCAGTCTTTCCAACGGCTTGGGTAGCCTTTCGCTACCGCAATCTAGTTGGCACAGTTCTTTTTGGAGTAGTCTTGATTGCAGTCTTGCGTCTGGTCTTTTAATCGGCCATAAGAAAAACCTATCACCGAGATAGGTATCATATAATGGCGAAAAAAATAATTTTCTGTTAAGATAGTACAGTATTCTATTTTGGAGGAAATGACATGAAAAAAATCGTCAAATATTCATCTCTTGCTGCCCTAGGGCTTGTTGCCACAGGTGTACTAGCAGCTTGCTCAGGCGGAGATAAGAAAGAAGAAGCAGCAACATCTGGCAAAAAAGAAATCGTCGTAGCAACTAACGGTTCGCCAAAGCCATTTATCTATGAAGAAAATGGTGAATTGACTGGTTACGAGATTGAAGTGGTTCGTGCTATCTTTAAAGACTCTGACAAATACGATGTCAAGTTTGAAAAGACAGAGTGGTCAGGTGTCTTTGCGGGCCTTGACGCTGATCGCTACCAAATGGCTGTGAACAACATCAGCTACACCAAAGAACGTGCTGAAAAATACCTTTATGCAGCTCCAACTGCTAAAAATCCTAACGTTCTCGTTGTAAAGAAAGACGATAACAGTATTAAGTCTCTCGATGATATTGGTGGAAAGTCTACTGAAGTCGTTCAAGGAACAACAACAGCTAAACAACTGGAAGACTATAACAAACAACACGCAGACAACCCAACGGTTCTTAACTATACCAAGGCTGATTTCCAGCAAATCATGTCTCGTTTGAGCGACGGACAATTTGACTACAAGATTTTTGATAAAATTGGTGTGGAGACAGTTATCAAAAATCAAGGTTTGGACAACTTGAAAGTGATTGAGCTTCCAAGCGACCAACAACCTTACGTATACCCACTTCTTGCTAAAGGTCAAGATGAGTTGAAATCATTTGTGGACAAACGTATCCAAGAACTCTACAAAGATGGAACTCTTGAAAAATTGTCTAAACAGTTCTTCGGAGACACTTATCTCCCAGCAGAAGCTGATATCAAATAAGTTTGTAAATCATCCATTCTCTGGGAGATGGATGGTTTTCCATTCTGGAGATATATAGTTTCAAACTATATGTCTGCCTATCTAATAACAATTTGCTAAATCAAATAAAGTATGAGATACTATTACGGTATTATTTTTAAAGGAGAAAGAATCATGAAAATCAAAAAATGGCTCGGTGTAGCAGCTATCGCTACAGTCGCAGGTTTGGCTCTTGCAGCTTGCGGAAATTCAGAAAAGAAAGCGGACAATGAAACAGTTGTTAAAATCGCAACAGTTAACCGTAGCGGTTCTGAAGAAAAACGTTGGGATAAAATCCAAGAATTGGTTAAAAAAGATGGTATTAAATTGGAATTCACAGAGTTCACTGACTACTCTCAACCAAACAAGGCAACTGCTGATGGCGAAGTAGACTTGAACGCCTTCCAACACTACAACTTCTTGAACAACTGGAACAAAGAAAACGGGAAAGACCTTGTAGCGATTGCAGATACCTACATCTCACCAATCCGCCTTTACTCAGGTAAAAATGGGGAAGAAAACAAGTACACGAAAGTGGAAGAAATCCCAGATAAGGGTGAAATCGCTGTGCCAAACGATGCAACAAACGAAAGCCGTGCGCTTTACTTGCTTCAATCAGCTGGTTTGATCAAATTGGATGTTTCTGGAACTGAACTTGCAACAGTTGCGAACATTACAGAAAATCCAAAGAACTTGAAGATTACTGAATTGGACGCTAGTCAAACAGCTCGTTCATTGTCATCAGTTGATGCTGCCGTTGTAAACAATACCTTCGTTACAGAAGCAAAATTGGACTACAAGAAAGCACTTTTCAAAGAGCAAGCTGATGAAAACTCAAAACAATGGTACAACATCATCGTTGCGAAAAAAGATTGGGAATCATCACCTAAAGCTGATGCCATCAAGAAAATTATCGCGGCTTACCACACTGATGAAGTGAAAAAAGTTATCGAAGAAACATCAGACGGTTTGGACCAACCAGTTTGGTAATAAGACACAGGGAGGTGGGAGAGAGTTTCCACCTCTTACTTTTGTCTAGAGCATGGATTGTAAAGAAGACTATAGGTTCATAGAAAGGTAGAGAGAATATGGTTTTTCCTAGCGAACAAGAGCAGATTGAAAAATTTGAAAAGGATCATGTGGCCCAGCATTATTTTGAAGTCTTGCGCACCTTAATTTCCAAGAAATCAGTCTTTGCCCAGCAGGTTGGACTCAAGGAAGTCGCAAACTATTTGGGTGAGATTTTTAAGCGTGTAGGGGCTGAAGTGGAGATTGATGAGACTTATACGGCTCCCTTTGTCATGGCGCATTTCAAGAGTTCGCGTCCAGATGCTAAGACCTTGATCTTCTATAACCACTATGACACCGTGCCAGCGGATGGTGACCAGGTGTGGACAGAGGATCCTTTTACCCTTTCTGTGCGAAATGGCTTTATGTATGGACGTGGGGTTGACGACGACAAGGGGCATATCACGGCTCGTTTGAGCGCTTTGAGAAAATACATGCAACACCATGATGACCTACCTGTCAATATTAGCTTTATCATGGAAGGGGCAGAGGAGTCTGCTTCCATGGATCTAGATAAGTATTTAGAGAAACACGCAGACAAACTTCGTGGGGCGGATTTGCTGGTATGGGAACAAGGTACAAAGAACGCCTTGGAGCAGCTGGAAATCTCTGGCGGAAACAAGGGGATTGTGACCTTTGATGCTAAGGTGAAGAGTGCGGATGTGGATATCCACTCGAGTTATGGTGGAGTTGTGGAGTCAGCACCATGGTATCTTATCCAGGCCTTAAGTAGTCTGCGTGCAGCAGATGGCCGTATCTTGGTAGAAGGCTTGTACGAGGATGTTCAAGAGCCAAATGAACGAGAACTAGCCTTGGTGGATACTTACGCCCAACGCAATCCTGAGGAAATCAGTCGCATTTACGGCTTGGAATTGCCTCTCTTACAAGAGGATCGTGCAGCCTTTCTAAAACGTTTCTTTTTCGAGCCAGCCCTCAATATCGAAGGAATCCAGTCTGGTTATCAAGGTCAGGGTGTTAAGACTATTTTGCCAGCAGAAGCTAGTGCCAAGCTAGAAGTTCGTCTGGTTCCTGGCCTAGAACCGCATGATGTTCTGGAAAAAATTCGGAAACAGCTAGACAAAAATGGCTTTGATAAGGTAGAATTATACTATACCTTGGGAGAGATGAGCTATCGAAGCGATATGAGCGCGCCAGCCATTCTCAATGTCATCGAGTTGGCCAAGAAATTCTACCCTCAGGGCGTATCGGTCTTACCGACAACAGCGGGAACAGGACCTATGCATACGGTCTTTGATGCCCTAGAGGTACCAATGGTGGCCTTCGGTCTAGGGAATGCCAATAGCCGAGACCACGGTGGAGATGAAAACGTGCGAATCGCAGATTACTACACCCATATTGAATTAGTAGAGGAGCTGATTAGAAGCTATGAGTAGAGATATTATTAAGTTAGATCAGATCGATGTGACTTTTCATCAGAAGAAGAGAACCATCACAGCGGTCAAGGATGTGACCATTCACATCCAAGAAGGGGATATCTACGGAATCGTTGGATATTCTGGAGCAGGGAAATCAACCCTTGTACGGGTGATTAACCTCTTGCAAAAGCCATCTGCTGGGAAAATTACCATTGACGACGATGTGATTTTTGATGGTAAGGTTACCTTGACGGCAGAGCAGTTGCGTCGCAAACGTCAAGACATTGGGATGATTTTCCAGCATTTTAACCTCATGAGTCAAAAGACAGCAGAGGAAAATGTAGCCTTTGCCCTCAAACACTCTGGACTCAGCAAGGAAGAAAAGAAAGCCAAAGTAGCTAAGTTGTTAGACTTGGTTGGCTTGGCGGATCGTGCTGAAAACTACCCTTCTCAACTTTCTGGAGGGCAAAAACAGCGTGTGGCTATTGCGCGTGCCTTGGCCAATGATCCAAAAATCTTGATTTCAGATGAGTCAACGTCTGCCCTTGACCCTAAGACAACCAAGCAGATTTTGGCCTTGTTGCAAGATTTGAACCAAAAATTAGGCTTGACTGTTGTCTTGATTACGCATGAAATGCAGATTGTCAAAGACATTGCTAACCGTGTGGCAGTTATGCAGGATGGCCGTTTGATTGAAGAAGGCAGTGTCCTTGAAATCTTCTCAGACCCTAAACAACCTTTGACCCAGGACTTTATCTCAACAGCTACAGGTATTGATGAAGCCATGGTCAAGATTGAGAAGCAAGAAATCGTAGAGCACTTATCTGAGAACAGTATCTTAGTACAGCTCAAGTATGCAGGAGCTTCGACAGACGAGCCACTTTTAAATGAATTGTACAAGCATTACCAAGTAACGGCCAATATCCTCTATGGAAATATCGAAATTCTCGACGGCACTCCAGTCGGAGAATTGGTTGTGGTCTTGTCAGGTGAAAAAGCAGCGCTAGCAGGTGCTCAAGAAGCTATCCGCCAAGCGGGTGTCCAGTTAAAAGTATTGAAGGGAGGACAGTAAAATGACAGAGTTTATTCAAACTTATTTACCAAATGTCTATAAAATGGGCTGGGATGGTCAAGCAGGCTGGGGAACAGCCATTTACCTAACTCTTTATATGACAGTTCTTTCCTTCATCATCGGAGGGTTCCTGGGGCTGGTGGCAGGTCTTTTCCTCGTCTTGACAGCGCCAGGTGGTGTCTTGGAAAATAAGGTTATCTTCTGGATTTTAGACAAGATTACCTCTATTTTCCGTGCGGTTCCCTTCATCATCCTCTTGGCAATCTTGTCTCCACTTTCTCACTTGATTGTGAAGACTAGTATCGGGCCAAATGCAGCTCTTGTGCCACTTTCTTTTGCGGTCTTCGCCTTCTTTGCCCGTCAGGTGCAAGTGGTCTTGGCTGAGCTAGATGGTGGTGTCATTGAGGCGGCTCAAGCGAGCGGAGCGACCTTCTGGGACATCGTGGGTGTTTATCTATCGGAAGGTCTTCCAGATTTGATTCGTGTGACGACTGTGACCTTGATTTCACTAGTCGGTGAAACAGCTATGGCTGGTGCGGTCGGAGCTGGTGGTATCGGTAACGTAGCCATCGCTTATGGATTTAACCGTTTCAATCACGATGTGACAGTTTTAGCAACCATCATTATCATCTTGATTATCTTTACGATCCAGTTCTTGGGAGATTTCTTGACCAAGAAATTAAGTCATAAATAAAAAGAGCCGAATGGCTCTTTTTTGTTCTAGGAAGCTGCCAACAGGGGCATTTAAAGTTTTTAAATTATGGTATAATAGATAAAGCTAACTCTCTCTAGTGATAGGATAGGAAAAAACTAGAAAGATAAACCTTGAAGCGAGATGAGAAAATGAAAAAGGAGTTCGGTTGATATGAATTATTTCGAGGGGAATGAGTTTTTCCTTCTCTTGTTTGTAGTTTTACTGATTGGTTTTGTGGTAAACTTTTTTGAAAAACGTAAGGACTACTATATTTTGGCCCTCTCCCTCTTATTCGCAGGAGCTATCTATGGTAAGAGTCGAGCGATGATTGTCTATTTGCTCGCCTTTATCGTTTACCAGTATTTTCTGGTTTTTCTAGCACAGAGGATAGAAGCAAAGCGGCTGAAACCTCTGGTTTTCCTTTCTATTTTTCCCTTGGTGATCAATAAAGTTTTTGCCCTGACTTCTCTGCATTTGTTGGCCTTTATTGGAATTTCTTACATGTCCTTTAAGACCATTCAGATCATGCTAGAAATATCAGATGGCTTGATCAAAGAAAAAATCAGTGTAAAAGATTACTTACAGTTTTTGCTCTTTTTCCCAACAGTTAGTGCTGGTCCGATTGATCGGAGTAGGAGATTTTTAAAAGAGATAAACGAGGTCATGCCTCGAAAAGAGTATCTGGAGTTAGCAGGGGACGGTGTGTATCGTATCGTTCTAGGTCTTCTTTACAAGGTTGTTTTATCAACCTATGTTTACCAGATGTTACTCGCTCTAAATAATACTGGCACAGTCGTTTACTCAATCAAGTATATGTACCTCTATACCTTGTATCTGTTCTTCGACTTTGCAGGCTATAGTCTAATGGCTGTTGGAAGTAGTAACATTCTAGGTATTCAGACACCGATGAACTTTAACAAACCTTTCTTGAGTGTCGATATCAAGGATTTCTGGACCAGATGGCATATCACCTTGTCTACCTGGTTGAGAGATTTTGTATTTTCAAGAGTATTGATGCAGGTTATCAGGAAAAAATGGTTTAAAAATAGGCTACACAATGCAACCTATGCCTATATGGTCAATATGTTGGTCATGGGTTTTTGGCATGGTCTTAGTGTTAGCTACATTGTTTATGGTTTTTATCACGGTGTCTTGATGGCTGGATTTGAAGTGTATCAAAAGAAAAGCAATTTTTATAAGAAAAATAAAAACAAAAACTGGTATAAGCTGCTAAGTTGGTTTGTGACCATGAATTTGGTTATGATTGGTTTCTTTATCTTTTCAGGTGAACCCTATAAAATCTTACTGACGATTTTAAAGAGATAAGAGATTGAAAAGAAATCGGCTAGATCGAAGGGATAGGATAAAACGAGATGATTAAATTAAAAGCATTTTTACTATCGCTTGTGCTCGTAATTGCGACGCTTGCCCTTTTAAATGTGACCTATGTCAAGAAGATTGATGATTATTATAAAGTCAAGGATAACAGTATTCGCTATAGCACCTCGTATGAAAAGTATAAAAGTAGAGACATTCTAACAAGCAATATCACCCCCAATACACTGGTTCTAATGGGTTCCTCAGAGTTAGTTGCGACGATAAATGAAGACTATCATCCAAATAAAATTTTTAACTACAACGATTTTAATATCATGCAGATTGGGACCAGTTATTCTCAAAACATCATTCAGGCTACGACCTTGGGTTCTATTGAAGGAGCTATGACCAAGCGAAAAGTAGCTATAGTAGAGTCTGTTCAGTGGTTTGAAAAAGATGGAACCCATCAAGATGCTTTTTTGAATAAAGCTTCCCAAGAACATATTTTCCACATGTTAGATAATGACAAGATTAGTAAGGAAACGAAAGAAAAACTAATCAATCGCATTATTGAGATTACCAAGGGGAACAAGCAACAAAATGACATCTACAAAAAATATAAAAGTTATTTCATAGATGGAAAAGGAACCATTGTTGATAAAAAACTATTAGAGTTCGAGAACGCGATGTATTCCTTTAAGCTCAAACAGACTTTTTATCAAAAACATGCCAAATCAGATTATCCTTCGTTAGGAGACAAAACCCCAGACTATGATTGGGAGCAGCTGACCAAGAAATTTGTAGAAGAGGTCAAAAAGAAAACAGACAATAATGACTATGCTGTTGATAATAACTACTACAATACTTACTTAAAAGATCGCTATGCATCGCTAAAAGATTCCAATAAAGATTTGAGCTACCTAGAGTCACCAGAGTATTCAGATATGGAACTCTTCTTGACAGTTGCTAAAGAATTGGGCATTGAAGTTGAGGTTATTATTTTCCCAGTAAACGGGAAATGGAATGATTACACAGGTGTCTCAAGAGAGATGCGAGAAAAAACTTATAAAAAAATAGAAGATGTCGCAAAAAGCCATGGTGCAACCGTATTAAACTATGGAAACAGAGAGTATGATGATTACTTTTTATTTGACGTGATGCACGTTGGAGTGAAAGGATGGATGGAAGTTGAAAAAGAACTTTACAAATTTGCAAACCAAGCTAACTAACACACATCGTTTAATCTTGTGGACACTATTTTTTTATACGGTTATCTTGAGCATCGTGGTTTACTGTTTTGTGACCGATTTTTCGAATATTCAAGAATTTATCTATAGTGAATTTTAAGATTGTATACAAAAAGGCCCTGAAGCTAGGCATTGCTAGTCTTCAGGGCTTTTACCTTATAGTTTATCAGCTATTTTTTGACTTAGAAATTGCCCAACCACAGCCCCAATCAAGGCACCTAGGAGGATGCTTGAAACAAAGAGAAGGATTTTGTCCAACTCTGGAGCGACCATGATACGGTCAATGTATTCTTGGGATTTTCCACGCGCGAGTAAGGTAGCCACGTAAGCTTTGGGACGGATCCACATGAGGAAGATAGGGCCACTTGTACTAAAAGCAAAGACGAGGAAGGAGAGGGTGTTTTTGATTCGATCTTTGTAATTGCCGAGATGAGCGATGGCATCTGCTGCAAGACCACAGGCGATAGCTGGTAGAAAAGCGCCAGCGCCGTGTTTACTAGCTAGAAAAAAGAGAGCCATAAAGAGTCCGAGAGTGGTAATCGCTCCAAAACGAGGAACCTTTGCCAAAAGAAGCATGTAGACACTGCCACCGACAAGGGCAGAAAAGGCAGGCGCGTAGAACATATTGCCCGTTGAATCGACCAAGTGTCCAAGTAATACTCCGATTCCTAGACAGAGGAAGTAGAGGACGACGGCTAAGAGGGTAGTTAAGATATTTTTCTTCATGAGAATCTCCTTATATAAAACTGTCAAAATCAATTGTATCACGCTTTTAGAGGATTGTAAATGGGAGCTCTATGTTTTTGAAAACGTTTGAAATATGATATAATAGTTACATAGTTGTTTTAAGGAGGATATTATGGGAAAGTTTCTAGAATTCGTCTTTAATCGTTTCTTTTTAGGAATGATTGCGACGGCTTTTTTCTGGTTATTCACACTAGCAGGAGGTGTAGTCTTTGGTTTGGCACCAGCTAGCGCAACCCTTATGAGTTTATATGCGGAGCACGGTTATACTTATCGAGCATATCATTTGAAAGAAGCTTGGGAATTATATAAGAGTAACTTTGTCAAGAGCAACCTAGCTTTCTACAGTTTTGTACTTGTGGATCTAGTCTTAGTCTATGGTTTGTACCTTTTGGTTCAATTGCCCCATCAGACTATCTTCCATCTCTTGGCAACCTTTCTCAATATCCTTGTTGTTGCCTTTGTTTTTTTGGCTTATACCGTTTCATTGAAACTACAAGTTCACTATGAGCTCTCTTATCGAAATACTGTAAAACTCGCTCTTATCGGAATTTTTATGAATTTGCCGGCAATTGCCAAGGTTTTATTTGGTACAGTCATGCTTGTAGGAATTGGTTACTATATGCCTGCCCTCCTCTTTTTCGTAGGGATTGGTGTATGGCATTTCTTTATCAGTGATATGTTGGAACCCGTATATGAAAGTATCCATGAAAAATTGGCGACAAAATAAAATGAAGCCGTTCTGGCTCCACTCGCTCTTGCGCATCTATACCTTGGTGATGATTGCCATCATTGCAAGCTTTGCGGTCATGCTCTCCTATGCTGACTGGAGTTCCCGTGAAAAAGAAGCCCAACGAGTAGCTCAACGTGTGACGACTCGGACAGTGAGTGAGGTTGAATATTACCATAGAGAGTCGACTCAGCTAGCGCAGGAACTGGTTGAAAATCGAGCACGGATTGAAGGGATTTACAAGTATTTTAGTCTGAGTACATCGGATTATTTTTACTGGCTGTTGCAACGTAAAGCGTCTCCCTATGTCTCAGTATCCTTGTATGAAAACATTGATGATTTGTATGTAAGAAATGACTTTGTGGCAGGTGTTGCAATTGTTTTGCAAGACTACAAGGAAGTCTACGTTTCCACTAGAGAGAAACGTAGCGGAGAGAAAATTCTTGCTGAGGATTTCAAACCAGCAGCCAATAGTTTTGCCATACCAGTACTTGATCCTAACTCCGATCAGTCTCTAGGTGTTATCTACATTTCTTTATCGCAGGATGTACTTTACCAAGCAATTGATAATACTCGCGGTCTGATTCCTGTGGCCGTGACGATCACTTCCCCTTTTGATACTGAATTGTTTCATATAGGGGAAAATGTAGTAGCTGAACGGGAAAATTGGATTGTTGGTTTGACATCACATGGCTATCAAGTCAAATCAGCTGTTCCTAAAAATTTTGTTCTTACTGGGACTTTAACTAGTTCCGCTGTTATTGTTGGTTTGAGTGTTCTCTTTATTATTATTTTATATGTGACCTTGAGGCAGACCTTCTCCAATTACCAAAGGCAGGTTGTGGACTTGGTGGAGTCTATCGAGGTTATTGCTCAAGGAGAAGAGGGACTTCGGATCGATACTTCTAAAAAAGACCAAGAGTTGCTTCTCATTGCAGAAACCACCAATGATATGTTGGATCGACTGGAAAAAAATATCCATGATATCTATCAGCTAGAGCTCAGCCAAAAGGATGCCAATATGCGAGCCCTACAGGCTCAAATCAATCCTCACTTTATGTACAATACTCTGGAGTTTTTACGGATGTATGCCGTCATGGAAAGCCAAGATGAACTGGCGGATATTATCTATGAATTTAGCAGTTTACTACGCAATAATATCTCCGATGAGCGGGAAACGACGCTGAAGCAAGAATTAGAATTTTGTCGCAAATACAGCTATCTCTGTATGGTGCGTTATCCAAAGTCAGTTGCCTATGGTTTTAAGATTGCACCCGAATTAGAAAATATGAGGATTCCCAAGTTTACGCTCCAACCATTGGTAGAAAACTACTTTGCCCACGGTATTGACCACCGCCGAACAGACAATGTGATCAGTATCAAGGTTTTGAAGGGCCAAGGTTTTGTTGAAATCCTAGTGGTAGACAATGGTCGCGGGATGACTGCTGAGAAACTAGCTAGCTTGCAAGAAAAACTAACTCAGAGAAGTTTTGAGCACGAGGCAAGCTATAGCGGAGAGCGGCAGTCAATTGGAATAGTAAATGTACACGAACGCTTTGTTCTCTACTTTGGAGATCGCTACCAAATCAGTGTAGAGTCAGCTGAGCAAGAAGGTGTTCGTTACCGTATTACTATTCAAAATGAATAGAAAGGAAGGGAAATGTATAAAGTTTTATTAGTAGACGACGAGTATATGGTGACAGAGGGGCTCAAGCGATTAATCCCCTTTGAAAAATGGGATATGCAAGTCGTCGCAACAGCTAATCACGCAGATGATGCTTTAGACTATGTCAAGGAAAATCCAGTAGATGTGATCATTTCCGATGTCAACATGCCAGATAAGACCGGACTTGAGATGATTAAGGAAATGAAGGAGCTGCTTCCAGATACCTATTATATCTTGCTGTCAGGTTATCAGGAATTTGACTACGTTAAAAAAGCAATGAATCTTAGTGTTGTGGATTATCTGGTGAAGCCAGTGGATAAGGTGGAGTTGAGTCATCTATTAGAAAAAATTGCGCGACAGCTTCAAGAAAAGGTGGAGCAAAGCCAAACTCTCAGCCAAGAATTGGATGAGGCAGGATTTACTAACTACCTGTCAGGTAAAGACAACTGGTGGATAGGTCTTTCCAAGGAAAAGCAAGGATCCTTCACTATTCCTTACTATGTTTTAGGTCAAGACTGGCAGATTTTTATCTCTGATCAACCACTAGATGGAATCGTAGTAACGCCTTTTGTAGCGCCCTACCAACAAGCCTTTGAAAAATGGAAGATCAACGCAGAAAAAGCCCTTTTCTACGGTTCAGTTAATCTAGAAAAATCCGAGAGTTTGTTTGCTTATTACGAGCCGATTTATCGGGTGATTATCCAAGGGAATATCAATCAAATCATCGAGGAATTAACCCTGCTGGAGAAGGTTGTTTTGGAGAATACTCCGCGCGTGGCCATCACGAAGCAACTTTTCACTCAGTTTGTCATGGATGTCTTCCACTTGTTTGAGCACTTAAAAGCGGATGATATGACCGAGATTGTCAAAGCCATCCATGCTATTAACTCCTTTGAAGAATTGGTTGCCTACATCAAAGAAACCTTGACTAAGTTCTTTGGCCAGTACCGCATGAATGAAAACGTGGTGAGTGTTCTAGAGGTTATCGGCCGTGATTATCAAAAAGAGTTATCACTTAAGGATATCAGCAAAGATCTCTTTATCAATCCTGTCTACCTCGGTCAGTTAATCAAGCGAGAAACCAACTCAACCTTCGCAGAATTGCTCAACAAACAGCGGATTAAGGCAGCGCAACAGCTCTTGCTTTCAACCAATGATAGTATTGAAGATGTTTGCTATGCTGTTGGTTACAGCAATGTTGGATATTTCTACAAGGTCTTCCGTAAATTGTGCGGAAAATCACCAAAAGCTTATCGCAAACAAGTCGAAAGTTCCCTGTAAAACTTGTATTTACATACAAAAAATGCTATAATGTTCAAAATACCTTAAGGAGGAAAAATTATGAAAAAGAAACCAATTTATCTTTGGGTTCTATTAGTCCTATCAGCATTGATTTCAGCTATGTCTTTGTTTGGAATACTAAGTCCAGTTCCCAGTAAAGAAACACTAGGTGCCAGTCAAGCTCAAGTTCAAGGTGCTAGCGCCCAGCAACTGGAGGATACGATTAATTATCTACATAAGACAGCTGAATTATCGCATTCGACTGTTAACATCGTTTTGATTATTTTATCTGCGATTTTAGTAGTCGCAGGTATTGTGCTCTTGGTTCGTAATCATTTGCAATATGCAAATTATGCTTACATTGCTTATGTTTTGCTTGCCATTGTTGGTTCGATTTATACTTATATGGGTATGCAAGATGCTGTACAAGCCATCCGTGATGAAACTTTGCGACTAGGAACAGAAGTCCTTGGAAAGGGAACAACGATTTTATTTGTTGTTATCAATGTCCTCTTCCTTGCCATTGTCTTTTACAAGATGTGGCGTCAACAAAAAGATTTGTCTGAGGAAGTCGAAGCAGAAGAGGCTACCTAAGTATTGACAAAAGGGAACTATCAAGTTACAATCTTGTTAGTTCTTTTTATATCGTAAACATAAAAATCGAGGTTAACATGAAAAAAATATCCTTAGTGTATATCAGTTTGAGCGGGAATACAGAGAGTTTTGTAACTCGACTTAAGGACTATCTCTTGTCTCAGTACGAAGGGATTGAGGTCCAAAAGATTCATATCAAGGATCTGGTCAAGGAAGGTCAAGAATTATTTGAGATGGATCATCCTTATGTCGCCTTTTTACCGACCTATCTAGAAGGTGGAAATGGTATCGATAACGGAGATATTGAGATTTTAACGACTCCAGTGGGCGACTTTATCGCCTATGGAAACAATGCCAGTAAGTGTTTTGGGGTAGTTGGCTCTGGTAATCGCAATTTTAATAACCAATACTGTCTGACTGCCAAGCAGTACAGCCAGCGCTTTGGTTTCCCTGTATTGGCTGACTTTGAAATGAGAGGAATGCTGGGAGATATTAAAAAGGTCGCAGCGATTATCGCGGACTTATATGGATTGGACTCAGAAAGTTAGAATCGTTCAAGTAGGCAGTTGGATTTTCTCAACTGCCTTTTGAATGCAGAAAAAAGCACCCAGACGAGGGTGCTACTTTGTGAACTAACCTGCTTTTCCGATGGCAAGTGCATAGATAAAGAAGATGGCAAATCCAAAGAGGAAAATCAATCCTGCGATAGCGAGGAGTTTTAGCCAAGAAGGAAGATTTTTATTTTCACCTGTCACCAACACATAGTTCAAAAGGGCAAAGAATGGTGTTGTAAGAAAAGATCCAATCATGGCAAAGCGGAGCATGGTTGAAACTTGACCGGCAAAGAACTTGATGATGACGATACCAATGATAGCTGTGATGGTCATCCAGATGTTCAAAGATTTACGATTATCCTTTTTTTGATTTGCCAAGAGTTGAAGGGAGGCCTGGTTGACACGTGAATAGCCATCGATGACAGTAATGACTGTCCCAAAGATACAGAGGAAAGCGATGAAGGTAATCAAATATCGAGACCATTCGCCAAGGACAGAGGCATACATGCCCACAAATTGCGAGATGTATTTGGCAGATGCAGCTTCAACTGCTTGACCTGTAGGATACTGAATGAGTGCTCCGAGTGCCACAAAGAATACAGCGAGGATAGCCGTTCCAATGTAACCAACGTTAAAGTCGAAAAGGGCGTCCTCTGTATTAAAGTTAACGGTTTTTTTCTTTTCGGCTGACCAGAGTGAGTTGATAGCTGAGATTTCAATAGGGGCAGGCATCCAACCTAGAAGGGAAACGATAAAGGGTAGGGCTGCCATTTGCCAAGGTGTTTTCTCGATAAAATCAGAGCTGTATTCTGGGTGCTTAACGGCAGCAATGATGACGGCAAGAACAGTTGCAATAGTCAAGGCAGACATGATCCATTTTGCCATACCGTCCAATAGTTTGTAGCCACCAAAGAGTAACATAGCCCAAATGACCGCAACAAGGATGAGGGACCATTGAGTGATGCTAAGACCGATCATTGGGAAGGCACTGGCGATGATAGCTGAGCACAGAATGGCAACACCAGCTGTGTTGACCATAGCTGAAAAGACATTGAGGATAAAGAAAATCCAGAGATAGAGTTTTCCTTTTTCAGCATAGCCTTCCACCAAGGTTTTGCCAGTGTCGGCAGTATATTCGGCACCAAAACGGAAAAATGGATATTTAAAAACATTGGCCAAGATAACCAAGAGGAGTAGTGACCAACCATAAGAACCACCAGCTTGAGTAGAGGATACAATGTGAGAACCTCCAACGGCAGCAGAAGCCATTAGGATTCCTGGCCCCATTGCCTTTAGTTTGCTTGCCCAGGTAGACTGGTGTGATGAAGTAACTTGTGACATAATAAACACTCCTATTTTTGAATTTTCAGAATAATCTGAATAGATAGCTACTATTCTACAAGAAACTTATGAAAAATGCAAGAGAATTTTTGAAAAATTTAGAAAATTTCAGAAAAATCATATGAAAGATATGATTATCACAAGGAAATGGTATTGATGGGAGTAAAAAATCCGAGAAGAAAGCTTCTCGGATTCCCTTATTTCAGTTGCTCAGTGATTTCCTTAGAAAGCAGGAGTCCCAAACGGTAACCTTTATTGATGTAGTCAATCACATCATTGATATTTTCCGTTGTTTGGATCCTTTCGCGTATGTCTGTTTTGAAAGCTTCGTCCTTCAGAAGCTGTTCCTGAAGGAGTTGTTGAAGTTTTTCTTTTTCGTACTTATTGATGAGAAAAAGAACGACAAGACTGATAAGAACTAAGATATAAGCATACTGGCTCATAAAATTTCTCCTGGTTTGATAAAAAAGTTGATGACATAAGAAAAGCGAAAGAAACATTTCGCTTTTCTATTAGGTGACTAGAATTGCATGGCAGGCATCCCGCACAAGAGACTAGATAATTCGATGATATACTTGAAAGGTCTAGTTTTTTATTATTATGACATAAACAAATCGCTGTTTATTTATGTGAACTAGTGAAGCGCCTAGCCAAATCACCATAGTTACGACGTCATGGCCTCTAAATCGATTATATTTAGGGGTCATGACTAGTGAAGCAGTTAGCTAGTCCGCATAAAAGCGGCTAGTGTCTAACAATTAGGAACTTTAGTTCCAATTGTTAGTACTGAATCACATCTTCTCTGGTGCTTCTACTCCAAGCAAACGAAGGGCTTCTTTGAGAACAACAGCTGTTGCGTAGCTGAGGGCTAGACGGCTGTCACGCTCTGGACTTTCATCCAAGATACGAGTGTGGGCATAGTATTTATTGAAGGCTTGAGCCAAGCTGATTGCATACTTGGCAATGAGCGATGGATCATAGTTGACAGATGCGCGTTTGATGACACGGGCAAAGTCTTGGAGAAGTTTGATAATTTCCCAGCTTTCAGCATCATTTAGACTGTAACTTGCTTGAGCATTTGGTTGGAAATCGGCTTTTCTAAGTAGAGACTGAATACGTGCGTAAGCGTATTGGATATATGGACCAGTCTCACCTTCAAAGGAAACCATTGCTTCCAAATCAAAGTCATAACCATTTCGACGGTCAGTCTTCAGATCGTAGAATTTGACAGCTCCAACCCCAACAGCTTGGGCGATTTGATCCTTGTTTTCGAGGTCAGGATTTTTCGCTTCGATTTGTGCTTTGGCACGGCTGATAGCTTCCTGAAGGGTAGGTTCGAGCAGGATGATATTTCCCTTACGAGTAGAGAGCTTTTGGCGATTTTTGGTTACAAGACCGAAGTCCACGTGAACCATATCGTCACTCCAAGCAAATCCCATTTTCTTTAAGACAGCTTTCAACTGTTTAAAGTGGTTGGATTGTTCTTGACCAACTGCGTAGATATTTTTAACAAAATTGTAAGTACGTGCACGGTAGATAGCTGTCGCAATATCACGTGTGATGTAGAGGGTTGCACCGTCAGATTTCTTAATCATAGCAGGTGGAAGTTCAACATCATCGAGGTTAACAATGCTAGCTCCGCGTGATTCTTCTAGCAAACCTTTTTCTTCAAGGATTTGCACGGCTTCGTCCATCTTGTCATTATAGAAGGCTTCCCCGTTTAAGCTGTCAAATTCAACGTTTAACAGTTTGTAAATGCGGTTGAACTCAACCAAACTTTCATCACGGAACCATTGCCAAAGTTGAGTTGCTTCTGGATCGCCATCTTCCAATTTTTTAAACCAGAGACGTCCCTCATCATCAAGAGCTGGGTCATTTTCGATTTCAGCATTGATGCGAACGTACAATTTCAACAATTCGTCAATTGGATTAGCTTCTACGGCTTCCTTACTTCCCCATTTTTTATAGGCAACCATGAGAAGACCAAACTGTTTACCCCAGTCTCCAAGGTGGTTGATTTTAATAGTGTTGTAGCCCATTTTCTTAAAGATATTAGAAAGAGCATCTCCGATAACAGTTGAACGTAAGTGACCTACTGAGAAGGGTTTTGCGATGTTTGGACTTGATAGGTCAATCGTGATATTTTGCTCTTTGCCTTCCGTTTGTTGAGCGTAGTCAGATCCTTTTTCGATGATCTCTTTGATAACTGCTTCAGAAATGGCAGATTTATCAAGGAAGAAGTTGACGTAAGGACCAGTTGCAACAACTTTTTCAAAGGCTTGGCTGTTGATTTTTTCAGCGATTTCAGCAGCAATTATTTGAGGGGCTTTGCGTTCGACTTTTGCAAGTGAGAAAGCAGGAAAAGCGATATCTCCCATGTCAGAGTTTTTTGGTTGTTCTAATAAATTGAAAATAGCCTCTTGATCCAGGCTATCAATGACGCTAGCCAATTCACTAGCAATCAGTTTTTTTGTACTCATAGGTAGGCTCCTTTTGGACTTTTATTCTATTTTATCATAAATTTAGTGAAAGAAGAAAGATTTTTTTGAATTATTCAGTTTTTTTGGTATAATTATATCTAAAAATAAACCCGAAATCGGTTATAAATATTCATGTAAGAGGTTGATATGAGAAAAAAAGAACGACACCAGTTGATTAAAAAGATGATCACTGAGGAAAAACTAGCTACACAAAAGGATATCCAAGATCGCCTAGAAGTTCGGAATGTCTTTGTGACGCAAACGACCTTGTCTCGCGACCTGCGCGAGATCGGCTTGATCAAGGTTAAGAAAAATGGTATGGTATATTATGTGCTAGCGAATGAAACAGAAAAGATTGATTTGGTAGAGTTTTTGTCGCATCATCTAGAAGGGGTTGCGAGAGCAGAGTTTACTTTGGTACTTCATACCAAGCTGGGAGAAGCAGCTGTCTTAGCAAATATTGTTGATGAAAATAAGGACGAGGCGATTTTAGGAACAGTTGCAGGAGCCAATACCTTGCTGGTTATTTGTCGAGACCAGCATGTTGCCAAGCTCATGGAAGAGCGTTTGCTAGATTTGATGAAGGATGAATAGGGTTTTGGGACTTGTTCCCAAGCCTTATTTTTGACAAGGAGAGAGCCAATATGACGACAGAAAAACTATCACCTGGTATGCAGCAGTATGTGGATATTAAAAAGCAATATCCAGATGCTTTTTTGCTCTTTCGGATGGGTGATTTTTATGAGCTGTTTTACGAAGATGCGGTCAATGCGGCGCAGATTTTAGAGATTTCACTGACCAGTCGTAATAAAAATGCAGAAAATCCGATACCCATGGCTGGTGTTCCCTATCATTCTGCCCAGCAGTATATTGATGTTTTGATTGAGCAGGGCTATAAGGTGGCTATTGCCGAGCAGATGGAAGACCCTAAACAAGCGGTTGGGGTTGTCAAGCGAGAGGTGGTTCAGGTCATCACCCCCGGTACAGTGGTTGATAGTAGTAAGCCCGATAGTCAGAACAATTTCTTGGTTGCCATAGATCGTGATGGCAATCAATTTGGCCTGGCTTATATGGATCTGGTGACGGGTGATTTCTATGTGACGGGTTTATTGGATTTCACGCTGGTTTGTGGGGAAATCCGTAACCTCAAGGCTCGTGAAGTGGTGCTGGGTTATGATTTGTCTGAGGAAGAAGAACAAATCCTCAGCCGTCAGATGAATCTGGTGCTTTCTTATGAGAAGGATGGCTTTGAGGATATTCATTTACTGGATCCACGACTGGCATCTGTGGAGCAAGCAGCAGCTAGTAAGCTGCTCAAGTATGTTCATCGGACCCAGATGCGGGAATTGAACCATCTCAAACCAGTTATCCGCTATGAAATCAAAGATTTCTTACAGATGGATTATGCGACCAAGGCTAGTCTGGATTTGGTTGAGAATGCCCGTTCAGGCAAGAAGCAAGGCAGTCTTTTCTGGCTTTTGGATGAAACCAAAACGGCTATGGGCATGCGGCTCTTGCGTTCTTGGATCCATCGTCCCTTGATTGATAAGGATCGAATCGTCCAACGTCAAGAGGTGGTGCAGGTCTTTCTTGACCACTTCTTTGAGCGCAGTGATTTAACAGACAGTCTCAAGGGTGTTTATGACATCGAACGTTTGGCTAGTCGAGTTTCCTTTGGTAAGACCAATCCTAAGGATCTCTTGCAACTGGCGACCACCTTATCTAGTGTGCCACGGATTCGTGCGATTTTAGAGGCAATGGAGCAACCTGCTCTAGACTACCTCATCGCACAGTTGGATGACATCCCTGAGTTGGAGAGCTTGATTAGCGCAGCGATTGCCCCTGAAGCTCCTCACGTGATTACGGAAGGTGGCATTATCCGTACGGGATTTGATGAGACCTTGGATAAATACCGTCGTGTGCTCAGAGAAGGGACTAGCTGGATTGCTGAGATTGAGGCCAAGGAGAGAGAAAACTCTGGCATCAGTACGCTTAAGATTGACTACAATAAAAAGGATGGTTACTATTTCCATGTGACTAATTCGCAACTGGGAAATGTTCCAGCCCACTTTTTCCGCAAGGCAACACTGAAAAACTCGGAACGCTTTGGGACAGAGGAGTTAGCCCGTATCGAGGGAGATATGCTGGAGGCGCGTGAGAAGTCAGCCAACCTAGAATATGAAATCTTTATGCGCATCCGTGAGGAAGTCAGCAAGTACATCCAGCGTTTGCAGGCTCTAGCCCAAGGAATTGCGACGGTTGATGTCTTGCAAAGTCTCGCAGTTGTGGCTGAAACCCAGCATTTGATTCGACCGGAGTTTGGAGACGATTCACAAATTGATATCCAGAAAGGGCGCCATGCTGTCGTCGAAAAGGTCATGGGAGCTCAGACCTATATTCCTAATACGATTCAGATGGCAGAAGATACCAGTATTCAGCTGATTACAGGGCCAAACATGAGTGGGAAGTCAACCTACATGCGCCAGTTAGCCATGACGGCGGTTATGGCCCAGCTGGGTTCTTATGTGCCAGCAGAAAGCGCCCATTTGCCTATCTTCGATGCTATCTTTACTCGTATCGGAGCAGCAGATGATTTGGTTTCAGGTCAATCAACCTTCATGGTAGAGATGATGGAGGCCAACAATGCCATTTCGCATGCGACCAAGGACTCCTTGATTCTCTTTGATGAATTGGGACGTGGAACTGCAACTTATGATGGGATGGCTCTTGCCCAGTCCATCATCGAATACATTCATGAACATATCGGAGCCAAAACCCTCTTTGCGACCCACTATCATGAGTTGACTAGTCTGGAGTCCAGTTTGGAACACTTGGTCAACGTCCACGTGGCAACCTTGGAGCAAGATGGGCAGGTCACCTTCCTTCACAAGATTGAACCAGGACCAGCTGACAAATCCTATGGTATCCACGTTGCTAAGATTGCTGGTTTACCGGCAGAACTTTTAGCAAGAGCAGATAAGATTTTGACACAACTGGAGAGTCAAGGGACGGAAAGTCCTGCTCCGATGAGACAAACAAGTGCTGTCACAGAACAGATGTCACTCTTTGATGCGCCTGAAGAACATCCTATCCTAGCAGAATTAGCTAAACTGGATATTTACAACATGACACCTATGCAGGCTATGAATGTCTTAGTCGAGTTCAAACAAAAGTTATAAAAAGAGCCCACTCACATTTTTGTGAGTGGGTTTTTCTCTATTACTTTTTATGGACCAAAAGTTGATTGATGTAGTCCACTTTTTTAGCTTCTCTTTTATAGAGAATAGTCCAGATGATAAGGTAGACAATCGCAAACTCTGGAATGAGCTGGAGATAGAAGGTCCAGTGGAAGGGAAACCAACCAGCCAGAGTTGCCAGTGGGATAAATCCAGTCAGCATGAGGAAGAAATGGGAAAGTGTGGCACGGAGCAAGCTCCAGTCACGGCTGAATAATCGCTTGCCAAAGCTAAAGAGAACGCCGATAGCTGACCAGATAAGTGTGCAGTAGAGCAAAACCAGGGCGCCGTGAACCTGATGTTGAGTCATCACTTGGCCGATGAGAGAGTCGGAACTTAATGGGGAGTAGGTACTTGGTGCATAAATGAGTGAAAAGATGATAGAGAGGATGAGGCCGATGAGGACGCCAGCAGCTGCGTCGTGAAATACTTGTTTTTTCATAGTTCTAATTTCTCCTTGATGGTTTTTAGGTAACGGCGTGAAGAGTAGGTGAAGCTTTCGTTTTTCAAGAAAATTTCAACCAGACCGTTGGGCGTGAGCTTGAGATGAGAGATGGAGTCGATATTGACGATTTCAGATTGGGAAATTTGGATAAAAGTGGTCGGCAGAATTTCAAGAACCTGATAGAGTCGCAAATCAATGGCGTAGGTCTGACTTGCGGTTTCTGCTAGAACCTTTCGATTCTCGATATAGAAGCGCTGAATCTTACTAATCTTAACTAGATAGACCTGATCATCAATCTTACCTTTGATTGTTTCTTTTTGGTCCAGATTTTCTGCGAACTCGATGACTTTTTGGACTTTTTTGGTTTCTTGAGGTGCTTGGACAATCAGCTTTTCCTCCTTGTAAGTCTCCTTAATCTGTAGTTCTACTTTCATAAACTTCCCTCCTTACCTTTCATACAAAATTGTGATCACTTCCTGTACACCTTTATTAAACACTATTTTACGACCTCTGGCAAGAGCTTTTGCCTATGTGGAGAGATTTGGAGTCTATGTGGTATTTGCTTTTTCTGGTAACATCTGAAATATGGTATAATAGCACTAATCAATTTCTAGGAAAATAGATACAGAAAGGGGCTGAAAGATGTCTCATATTATTGAATTGCCAGAGGTGCTGGCAAACCAAATCGCGGCAGGAGAAGTGATTGAACGTCCTGCCAGTGTGGTCAAAGAATTGGTAGAAAATGCCATTGACGCGGGTTCTAGCCAGATTATCATCGAGATTGAGGAAGCTGGTCTCAAGAAAATCCAAATCACAGATAATGGTCATGGAATTGCCCACGATGAGGTGGAGTTAGCCTTGCGTCGCCATGCGACCAGTAAGATAAAAAATCAAGCAGATCTATTTCGGATTCGGACGCTTGGTTTTCGAGGTGAAGCCCTGCCCTCTATCGCGTCTGTCAGTGTCTTGACTTTGTTGACGGCGGTAGATGGTGCGAGTCATGGAACCAAGCTAGTTGCGCGTGGGGGTGAAGTTGAGGAAGTCATCCCAGCGACTAGTCCAGTGGGAACCAAGGTTTGTGTGGAGGACCTCTTCTTCAACACGCCTGCCCGTCTCAAGTATATGAAGAGCCAGCAAGCGGAATTGTCTCATATCATTGATATTGTCAACCGTCTGGGATTGGCCCATCCTGAGATTTCTTTTAGTTTGATCAGTGATGGCAAGGAAATGACGCGGACAGCAGGGACTGGTCAACTGCGTCAAGCCATCGCAGGGATTTACGGTTTGGCGAGTGCTAAGAAGATGATTGCCATTGAGAACTCTGACCTAGATTTCGAAATTTCAGGATTTGTGTCTTTGCCTGAGTTAACCCGAGCCAACCGCAACTATATCAGTCTCTTCATCAATGGTCGTTATATCAAGAACTTCTTGCTCAATCGTGCTATTCTTGATGGTTACGGTAGCAAGCTCATGGTGGGACGTTTTCCACTGGCTGTCATTCACATCCATATCGATCCTTATCTGGCTGATGTCAATGTCCATCCAACCAAACAAGAAGTGCGGATTTCCAAGGAAAAAGAACTAATGGCGCTAGTTTCAGAAGCTATTTCAAATAGTCTCAAGGAACAAGCCTTAATCCCTGATGCCTTGGAAAATCTTGCCAAATCGACCGTGCGTAATCGTCAAAAGGTGGAGCAGACCATTCTCCCACTCAAAGAAAACAATCTCTACTACGAGCAAACGGAAGCAACAAGCTCTATTCCAGCTGAGGTTTCAGACAGTCAAGTAGACCTGACTGAAGAGAAACAGGATTTGACCTTGTTTGCCAAAGAAACTTTGGACCAGTTAACCAAGCCCGCAAAACTGCATTTTGCAGAGAGAAAGCCTGCTAACTACGACCAACTAGATCATCCAGAGTTAGACCTAGCTAGTCTCGATAAGGCTTATGATAAGTTGGAGCGAGAAGAAGCATCTAGCTTCCCAGAGTTGGAGTTTTTCGGGCAAATGCACGGGACCTATCTTTTTGCCCAAGGGCGAGATGGGCTCTACATCATAGACCAGCACGCGGCTCAGGAACGGGTTAAGTACGAGGAATATCGTGAAAGCATCGGCAATGTTGACCAGAGCCAACAGCAACTCTTAGTGCCCTACATCTTTGAATTTCCTGCAGATGATGCGCTTTGTCTCAAGGAAAGAATGCCTCTTTTAGAGGAAGTGGGTGTCTTTCTAGCAGAGTACGGGGAAAATCAATTTATCCTGCGTGAACATCCTATTTGGATGGCAGAAGAAGAGATTGAGTCAGGCATCTATGAAATGTGCGACATGCTACTCTTGACCAAGGAAGTTTCGATCAAGAAATACCGAGCAGAGCTGGCTATCATGATGTCCTGCAAGCGGTCTATCAAGGCAAATCATCGTATCGATGACCATTCGGCTAGACAGCTTCTTTATCAGCTTTCTCAATGTGACAATCCCTATAACTGTCCCCACGGACGTCCCGTTTTGGTGCATTTTACCAAGTCAGATATGGAAAAAATGTTTCGACGCATTCAGGAAAATCATACGAGTCTTCGTGAGTTGGGGAAATATTAAGAACACAAAAAGCCTTTGTTCCTTTTGAACAAGGCTTTTTAGTTTTTCTAAAGTGGGAACTTGATTGGACATGGGTAGCTTGACACGAAGTTTACACTTGCTTGACAAGACCAGTTCTAAAAAATATTGCGAAAACGGAATTAGGTGATTCAAGGTTTTGTAGAGTTGTCTTGGTTTGAGGGATTCTCAAGACCAATCACTTTATCAAGATAACGTTGTTTGGTTTTGAGAGTCTTGCTGATAGCAATCGCTGAAGCAATCAAAAGAACGAAGGTCAGCCAAATCCAGGCGGTGAACTCGGCTGGAAAACTAGAACCAGCTAAAAAGAGATAGATAGCCAGAGCTAAGACGAAAATATAAATCACTTGCCAAAGACCAAAGGATTTAACCTCCTTATAGTATTTGTCCTTGTCTTCCTCAAAAATTACTGCTGTGGAATCTTTTTCAGAGTTTTCATCCAGTAGCAGATAGTCAGTTGTCACTTGAAAAATCTTGCTTAATTCAATGATTTTTTCGATTTCAGGAAGGACTTGTCCAGACTCCCATTTTGAGATGCTTTGCCGAGAAACATTGATTTGTTCAGCTAGCTTTTCCTGGGACCAACCTTTTTCCTTTCTGAGCTCAAATAGTTTTTCTGCGAGTTTCATGATTCTATCCTCCTTTTTCTACCTCTATCCTAACAATTTTTACTTATAATGAGAATACAATCTCCTGTACTATTTGTCAACCAGAGGTTGCACCTTTTGTTGCAGTCTGTCTTAGGGAAATATGGTATACTAGATAGGCAAAATAATGGAGAAAAATTATGTACGAATATTTAAAAGGAATCATTACCAAAATCACTGCTAAATACATCGTCCTAGAGGCAAATGGTATAGGTTATATTTTGCATGTAGCCAATCCCTATTCTTACTCAGGTCAGGTCAATCAAGAAACTCAAATTTATGTGCACCAAGTTGTCCGTGAGGACGCCCATCTGCTCTATGGTTTTCGATCAGAAGATGAGAAGAAACTCTTTCTTAGTCTGATTTCGGTATCAGGGATTGGTCCGGTATCAGCTCTTGCTATCATCGCAGCTGATGACAATGCTGGCTTGGTTCAGGCGATTGAAACTAAGAACATCACCTACTTGACTAAGTTCCCTAAAATTGGCAAGAAAACAGCCCAGCAGATGGTGCTAGACTTGGAAGGTAAGGTAGTTGTGGCTAGCGATGACCTTCCTGCCAAGGTGGCAGTGCAAACCAGCGCTGAAAACCAAGAACTGGAAGAAGCCATGGAAGCCATGTTGGCACTGGGCTACAAGGCGACTGAGCTCAAGAAAATCAAGAAATTCTTTGAAGGAACGACAGATACAGCTGAGAACTATATCAAATCGGCCCTTAAGATGTTGGTAAAATAGGAGAATAATATGACAAAACGCTGTGGTTGGGTTAAAATGAACAATCCTTTATATGTGGCCTATCATGATGAAGAGTGGGGTCAACCCCTTCATGATGACCGTGCTCTTTTTGAACTGCTCTGTATGGAAACTTACCAGTCGGGTCTATCTTGGGAAACGGTACTAAACAAACGCCAAGGATTCCGAGAAGTCTTTTACAACTACCAAGTTCAACGTGTCGCGGAAATGACAGATGGCGAGTTGGAAGCCTTGTTAGAGAATCCAGCCATCATCCGAAATCGTTCCAAGCTCTTTGCGACACGTGCCAACGCCCAAGCATTTTTGCAAGTCCAGAAAACCTACGGCTCTTTTGACGCTTATCTCTGGTCCTTTGTTGAGGGAAAAACGATCGTGAATGATGTTCCTGACTATCACCTAGCACCTTCTAAAACAGCCTTGTCTGAAAAGTTGTCTCAAGATCTCAAAAAACAAGGCTTCAAGTTTACAGGTCCAGTCGCAGTTTTGTCTTTTCTACAGGCGGCAGGCCTGGTTGATGACCACGAGAATGATTGCGAGTGGAAAAACGGAAATTAGTGAGTCCAAGCGTCTAACTATCTGAGAAAATAGAAAAAGCTGAGAAAATTATCTCAGCTTTTTGATTATATGCTAGTAACTTTTATAGTGCAGTAAGAAATGTCAGTCCACCTAAGACAACGCCAGCTGAGTTTGGAATAATTAGTATCCAATCCTTCTTAGGCTCTTTTGTCCATCCGTAAATAACCCAAATTAAACAAGATACTGCTGCGGATAAAGGCTGGAATGGTTGAGCTTTGTTGCCTTGTAAATTGGCAAAAATTTGTGGGATGTAGGCGATAAATACAACAATCCCGATAAAGGCTCCAATTGAACCGACAATTTGATTTATTTTTTGTTTAGTCATATACACCTCCTTTAAAAAGATATCATAGAAATAAGCAAAATGCAATAAATTCAGACACAAATTGTAACGAAAATCAATACCAAAGCACAAAAATGGAGAAATTGTTTATTTTTTGTTATAGTCAAAGCGAATGACTTGCTTCTGTGTATCCACATAAGCGTGAACGCCAAAGGGCACAATGGCTCTTGGAGTTGCGTGACCGACATTCAGATTATAGACAATCGGGATATTGTTATCAATGATATCCAATAGTGCTTCCTTATAGTCGTCATAGAAGGTTTCATCCATTGGCTTTCCGACCAAGAGTCCACTGATAACCCCAAATATCCCCGTGTCCTTTAAAGTCCGCAACATTTTTTTGAAATCATCAGGTTCAGGCTTTTCTTCGCTTGTTTCTAGCAAGAGAATCTTTCCTTCCCAGTCACATAAGTCAGGGAAGAGTCGGTACTCTTGGCAGAGGTCCGTGCTGTCTGCGTATCGAGAATTGTCAAAGATATCATAGAGGGACTCAAGGCAACCACCGAGAATTTCTCCCTCAAACTGAGCATTTCCTTGCAACAAATCAAAGCCTGTATTTACATGACTGATACGAGCTGTTCCCAGAGCCTTGGGACTAAAATCAGTCCGTTCCTCATACCAAAGGTCGCTAGGGCAGATTTCTGAGATTCTTCCTGTCTTGATCAATTCTTTAAAGTAGTGAAAGCTATAGGGTAACATCTCATTGTCTAATTCACAAATGTCTGCTAGAAAGGATTGCCCATAAAAAGTCTTGATCCCTAGTTTGTGCAACATAAGGTGGTTCATGGTTGTATCCGATAAGCCAAGAAAAATCTTTTGTTGGATAACCTTTTGGAGCTGGTCGTTTTCAAAAAGGTAGGGTAGCAAGCGATAGGTATCATCCCCACCGATGGCGCATAGGATCATGTCGATGCTATCATCAGAAAAGGCCTGCATCAAATCCTCTGCACGTGCCTCCGGATGGTCCTTGATAAAGTCTAACCCTTTTAGCGAATGGGGCAAAAAGATAGGATTGAGTCCCAAATCCTTAAGACGTTGGAGCCCCAAGTCGACTTCGTGTTTGACAAAATCCTCTCCGATAACACCGCTAGACAAACTAACAATACCAATAGTAGAAACCATATCTCATCCTCCTAGAAATAGATTGATACTCTTCGAAAATCAAATTCAAACCACGTCAGCTTTGCCTTGCCGTACTCAAGTACAGCCTGTGGCTAGCTTCCTAGTTTGCTCTTTGATTTTCATTGAGTATGAGCCTATTCTATCACAAAAGATGAGAGAAAACTACAAGAATGAGACTCAGAAGTGCTATTGAATCTCAAGAAAGCAAGTGAAAAAAGCAACCGCTTGTGCAGTTGCTTTTCGTTTTTCTAATCTCTAATCTCACTAGATATGAGTTACTTGGTCAACTCTTGATTATAGGAGAGAGCTAAATCAATCCAGTAAGGAAGTTCTTTTTGACCTTCGATATCTAGGTCTATATAGCCATGATAAGGTCGCCCTCTCATCAATGTGGTATGAGCTCCTGTTCGGGGTAGAACTTGCTTTTCCGTTTCTTTGCCAATTCTCACCATAACCAGCTCGTCCTTTCTGGAACTGACAGTAAGGACCATTTTCCCACGAATCATAAAGGCCAGGCCACCAAACAGTTTCTTTTCTTCTAACTCTTCTTCGAAAATTTGGGGAGGAAGTTTGAGTGCTAGAATTTTTCGAATCTGCTTAGCTAAAGATTGACTATATGCCATAGCGTTTCACTTTTCTTAATAACGTGATGGGCCCGCGCTTGCACTTCGGATGTTAAAACGTTTCTTGAGATAGAAGCGAAGAGCGAGAAGGGCAGCTCCCAGGATAGCCAAAGGCAATGGAGCAAGGATTGGATTGAGAGCTGCTGGTAGGAAGCTAGTTCCAAAGAAAACGGCTAACCAAAGGACCATAGAAGCCAGGATAACGAGCACAGATTTCCAGAAAGGAGGACGCTGGCTACGCTCCATATCGGGTCCATAATAGCGGTAGACAAAGTAGTACATAAAGTAAAAGGCAACTCCCCCAACAAGACCAACAAGCAAAAGGGTAATCAAGCCGTAGCCAATGGCTTGATTAGCTGAAAAGGCTGTCGTAATGGCACTAATCATTGCAAACAAACCAGTGATAAAAAGGGCTGAGTCCATAATCATGAGTTTTGGATCATCATTTTCTTTTGGATGCTCTTTTTCGTATTGCTCCTTGACGGTGAAGCTGTGAGCCCAGTGGGTTGGAGCGCCATAGAGGGAACGAGCGGTCGTACCTTTAGCTTGTTCCTCAAGGATTTGGGGAATAACTTCCTCAAAGATAGTCTTGATTTCAGCGTCTGTTTTGCCATCTTTGATAAATTGTTGGGTAGCGATGTGGATAAACTCTTGGTTTTTCTTGGTTAGTTTTTGTAAATCAATCTGAGACATAGGGATTCCTCTTAGAACCATTTTTTATGGATGAGATAGAGAGTGAGCGAAACACTCATAGCAAAGGCGATAAAGACGATTAACCAGAAGGCGTGAGGCTCGCCGTTTAGAGGGATTTCATTATCCTTGAAGTTCATCCCGTAGGCTGAGAAGATCATGGTTGGGACAGACATGACGATGGTCACGAGAGCCAGAGTTTTCATGATGTTGTTCTGGTTGTTGGAAATGATAGAAGCGAAAGTCTCTGTCATAGAGTGAAGGACGTTTCCATAGATATCTGCCATCTCAATGGCCTGTTGGGTTTCAATCAGGGTATCTTCGAGCAGGTCTTGGTCCTCTAGGTATTTCTTGATATTGCTAGTTGCGCTGGTCAATTTCTTAATCACGCGCTCGTTCGTCTTAAGTGAGGCCTTGAAATAGACGATGGTCTTTTCCAATTCCATGAGCTCGATCAACTCTTCGTTTCGAGTAGACTTGTGAAGTTGACTTTCGATTTGTTCACTCTTACGGTCGATCGAACGAAGGGCAGTCAGGTAAAGCTCTGCGTTGCGATAGAGAATCTGGAAGATAAAACGTGAACGCATGAAGGTGTAAAAGTTACGCAGTCTACGGTTGATAAAGACATCGAGAACGGGGAGAGGTTCCAAGCAGGTGGTGATAATGGTTTCCTCGGTGATAATAATCCCCAGCGGAATCGTTACGTAGTAGGTGCGGTTGTTTCTTTCCTCTGTGATGGGAACGTCTACGATGATCAAAGTATACTCATCTTCGATGGTAATACGGGACATTTCTTCCGCATCGAGCGGTGCCCGGAGGTCGGTGATGTCGATATCGAAGGCGTTGGCGATTTCCAACGATTCATTTTGTGTAGGATTGACGAGGTTGATCCAAGTACCCGGTTCAAGCGTGTCGATCTCTTTAAATTCAGTTGTTGTTGAGAGAAAAACTTGTTTCATATCCCCTATCCTTTCCTACTATTCAGTGATTCATTTTTTGCACCGTACTATTATACTATAAAAACAGCTTTTTGGGTAATAGAATTTCACATTTTTTGGTATAATGGAAAGCAATAATGGACTAGAAAGAACAAAGATGCAAGATAAAATTGTGATTCATGGGGCACGTGCCCATAACTTAAAAAATATTGATGTTGAGATTCCGCGAGACAAGCTGGTTGTCGTGACCGGTTTGTCGGGTTCTGGGAAATCCAGTCTGGCTTTTGATACCCTCTATGCCGAGGGGCAACGTCGCTATGTAGAGAGTCTATCAGCCTATGCTCGTCAGTTTTTGGGCAACATGGAAAAACCAGATGTGGATGCAATTGATGGTCTCAGTCCAGCTATTTCCATCGACCAAAAAACGACCAGTAAAAATCCTCGTTCGACCGTCGGGACAACGACTGAAATCAATGACTATCTGCGTCTCCTTTACGCACGTGTGGGGACGCCTTACTGTATCAACGGACATGGGGCTATCAAGGCTTCTTCTGTAGAGCAAATCGTTGATAAGGTCTTGGAATTGCCAGAACGCCAGCGTCTGCAAATCTTAGCTCCGGTTATCCGCAAGAAAAAAGGACAACACAAGAGCGTCATTGAAAAGATTCAGAAAGATGGCTATGTTCGTGTCCGAGTGGATGGGGAAGTCTATGATGTGACCGAAGTGCCTGAGCTGTCAAAGAGCAAGCAACATGATATCGATGTCGTGGTCGACCGTATTGTCATCAAGGATGGCATTCGTAGCCGTCTCTTTGACTCCGTTGAGGCTGCCCTTCGTATCGCAGAAGGTTATGTGATTATCGATACCATGGACGACTCTGAGTTGCTCTTCTCTGAGCACTATGCCTGTCCGGTTTGTGGTTTTACCGTACCAGAGTTAGAGCCTCGTCTCTTCTCCTTCAATGCTCCTTTTGGTTCTTGTAGTGAGTGTGATGGTTTGGGTATCAAGCTAGAGGTGGATATCGACCTAGTGGTGCCAGATACCAGCAAAACCTTACGTGAGGGGGCGCTAGCACCTTGGAATCCTATCTCATCCAACTACTATCCAAACATGTTAGAACAGGCTATGACAGCCTTTGGAGTGGATATGGACAAGCCTTTCGAGAATTTGTCAGAAGAAGATAAGAACCTGATTCTTTATGGTTCGGATGGCAAGGAATTCCATTTTCACTATGAGAATGAATTTGGTGGTGTGCGGGATATCGACATTCCTTTTGAAGGAGTTGTCACTAATATCAAACGTCGTTACCATGAGACTAACAGTGATTACACCCGCACTCAGATGCGCCTCTATATGAATGAACTGACCTGCGGAACTTGTCACGGCTACCGTCTTAACGATCAGGCCTTGTCTGTCCGTGTGGGTGGCGAGCAAGGTCCCCATATCGGAGAGATTTCAGACTTGTCTATCGCAGACCACTTGGAGTTGGTGAGCCAGCTGACCTTATCTGAAAATGAAGCCATCATAGCTCGTCCTATTCTCAAGGAAATTAAGGACCGTTTGACCTTCCTCAATAACGTGGGTCTTAATTATCTAACCCTGTCACGTTCGGCAGGAACCCTATCAGGAGGAGAGAGTCAGCGTATTCGCTTGGCAACCCAGATTGGTTCTAATCTATCAGGCGTCCTTTATATTCTAGATGAGCCGTCGATCGGACTTCACCAGAGGGACAATGACCGTCTCATTGCCAGCTTGAAAAAAATGCGTGACTTGGGCAATACTCTCATCGTGGTGGAACACGACGAAGATACCATGCGCGAGGCGGATTATCTGATTGACGTTGGTCCTGGTGCGGGAGTCTTTGGTGGGGAAATCGTCGCTGCAGGGACACCTAAGCAAGTGGCTCGCAACAGTAAGTCCATCACAGGTCAGTACTTGTCGGGCAAAAGAGCCATTCCAGTGCCAGCAGAGCGCCGTTCCGGAAATGGTCGTTTTATCGAGGTGACAGGAGCGCGTGAGAACAACTTGCAAAATGTCACTGCTCGCTTCCCACTAGGAAAATTTATCGCAGTGACGGGGGTATCTGGCTCAGGGAAATCGACCCTAATCAACAGCATCCTCAAAAAAGCTATTGCTCAGAAACTCAACCGCAATTCAGACAAACCTGGTAAGTTTAAAACGATTACAGGGATTGAGCATGTGGATCGTCTGATTGATATTGACCAGAGCCCAATCGGACGGACACCGAGGTCTAATCCAGCTACCTATACAGGAGTTTTTGACGATATACGTGACCTTTTTGCCCAGACAAATGAAGCTAAGATTAGAGGCTACAAGAAGGGACGTTTCAGTTTCAACGTCAAGGGTGGTCGCTGTGAAGCCTGCTCAGGTGACGGGATTATCAAGATTGAGATGCACTTCTTGCCAGATGTTTACGTGGCTTGTGAAGTCTGCCATGGAACCCGCTACAACAGTGAAACCCTAGAAGTTCACTACAAGGAAAAGAACATCTCGCAAGTCTTGGATATGACAGTCAACGATGCAGTGGAATTCTTCCAACATATTCCTAAGATTCAACGCAAACTCCAGACCATCAAGGATGTAGGGTTGGGCTATGTAACGCTAGGACAACCAGCTACGACTCTTTCAGGTGGAGAAGCCCAGCGTATGAAGTTGGCTAGTGAACTCCACAAACGCTCGACAGGCAAGTCATTCTACATTCTGGATGAGCCGACGACAGGACTTCATACGGAGGACATCGCTCGCTTGCTTAAAGTCTTGGCTCGCTTTGTAGACGATGGTAATACAGTCCTCGTCATCGAGCACAATCTGGATGTCATTAAGACGGCAGACCATATCATCGACTTGGGACCTGAGGGCGGTGTTGGTGGTGGAACCATCATCGCAACAGGAACTCCAGAAGAAGTAGCGGCCAATGAAGCCAGCTACACAGGACACTATTTGAAAGGAAAGTTACATCATGAATAAACGCGTACAAGCATTTCTAGCTAAAATGCAAGAAAAAGAACTGGATGGCATCATCATCAACAACCTTAAAAATGTCTATTATTTGACTGGTTTTTGGGGTTCAAACGGAACAGTTTTCATCAGTCGTGACCGCCAGGTCTTGGTAACGGATTCTCGCTATATCATTGCAGCCAAGCAAGAAGTGACAGGTTTTGAGATTGTGGCTGACCGCGATGAATTGACTGTTATTGCAGGCATTGTTAAGGATATGGGCTTGTCTCGCATCGGTTTTGAGGATGAGATTTCGGTCTCTTATTACCACCGTATGCAGGCTGCCTTTGCGGGAATCGACTTGTTGCCACAGACTCAGTTTGTTGAAGCTCTTCGTATGATTAAGGATGAGAAAGAGGTTGCGACCATTCGCAAGGCTTGTTCCATCTCAGACCAGGCTTTTCGTGATGCGCTTGACTTTATCAAACCAGGAAAAACTGAGATCGAAATTGCCAACTTCCTTGATTTCCGCATGCGTGAGCTAGGAGCGGCAGGCTTGTCTTTTGATACCATTTTAGCAAGTGGTATCAACTCTTCTAAGCCCCATGCTCATCCAATGCACAAACCGGTTGAAGTGGGAGAAGCCATTACCATGGACTTCGGCTGCCTCTACGACCACTATGTCAGTGATATGACACGGACCATTTATCTAGGTCATGTCAGTGACGAGCAGGCAGAGATTTACAATACGGTTCTGAAAGCCAACCAAGCTCTGATTGATCAAGCTAAGACAGGATTAGGTTTCCGTGACTTTGACAAAATTCCTCGTGATATTATCATCGAGGCAGGCTATGGCGACTACTTTACCCACGGTATTGGACACGGTATCGGACTGGATATTCACGAAGAACCTTACTTTAGCCAAACATCAACTGATACGATTAAGGCAGGCATGACCTTGACAGATGAGCCTGGTATCTATATCGAAGGCAAATACGGTGTTCGTATTGAGGATGATATCTTGATTACGGAGACAGGTTGCGAATTGTTGACTCTAGCTCCAAAAGAATTAATTGTTATTTAAGAAAATTATGATAAATCGTTGACTTTTATATTTTAAAGGTTTATACTGATAGACGAAAACGGTAGGTGAGGCTACCATAGGGATACGGATGACTACCGCAAAGCAGTGGAGACACTACTCGTTGGTCAACAGTCCTGGTCGCGAAGGCCAAGACTAAGCTCATTACATCGCCCTATGGAGTTAAAGCTTGAACGAAAAAACAGATAATTAGTTTTTTAATCCTGCCATTTTATGGTGGGATTTTCTACTGTTTTAGAACAAGGAAAGGAGACAGACGATGCAAATTGACGATCATCCAGAACCGCACATACACAGCCAATCGCTGATTTGTGTCGTTCTGCCCTTATAAAGTGATTGGTCTCTGTGTATGAAACACATCATTCATGCAGATAGGAGAAACCAATGAAAACTACAAAAGAAAGATTAGCAGCAGCTATTCACACACCTTTAAACGAAACTCTATCTTTTTATAAGACAAGTCTAACAGGCTTGACTGAGGAGCAGGTGGAGAAAAATCGTGACCTATATGGCGAAAACACAATCACCAAGGGTCAGGAAGACAGTATCTTCAAAAAAATTTACGAATCTATTATCAACCCATTTACAATCATCCTCCTGGTCATCGCTATGATTTCCATGGTGACCAATGTCTGGTTGGCGAAGCCTGGACAAGAAGATCCGACGACCTCTATCATCATCGTCGTTCTCGTTCTAATCTCTGGTGGCATACGCTTTGTCCAAGAATTGCGGAGTGACAAGGCTGCGACCAATCTATCAAAAATGATTGTGAATACAGCCACAGTTATTCGCGAAGGCCAGAGTTTAGAGGTCGCAATTGAAGATTTGGTTGTTGGAGATATAGTCAAATTAAGTGCTGGGGATATGATTCCAGCAGACCTCCTTTTGATTGAATCACGTGATTTCTTTGTTCAACAGTCTGGTTTGACAGGTGAAAGTGACTCGGTTGAAAAACTAGCCTTGTCAAAAATGAGTCAGTCAAATTTTGATAGTCTGCTAGAAGCAGAAGCGCTCGCTTTTATGGGAACCAATGTGATATCAGGAAGCGCCAAGGCTTTGATTCTAGCGGTCGGTGATGACACCATGATGGGAGAAATCGAGCAGACTCTCAATACCTATGACGAACCGACCTCTTTTGAACGGGAGATGAACAGCATCTCTTGGCTCTTGATCCGTTTGATGTTGGTCATGGTTCCCATCGTCTTTCTCTCCAATGGCTTGACGGATGGCGACTGGCTGGAAGCAGGTGTGTTTGCACTGAGTGTTGGTGTTGGATTGACACCTGAGATGCTTCCTATGATCATCACGGCCAGTTTAGCAAAAGGCTCCATTATCATGGCCAAGGAAAAAGTCGTCATCAAAAAACTCAATGCCATACAAGATCTAGGTGCTATTGATATCCTATGCACAGATAAAACCGGAACCCTTACCCAAGACGAAATTGTCCTGGAATATCCTTTGGATATACATGGAGATTTGGATTTATCTGTGTTGAGACGTGCCTATCTCAATTCCTATTTTCAAACCGGTTTGAAAAACTTGATGGACCGTGCCATTATCAGTAGAACTGAAAAAGAAGCTAAAGAACACGCTATTCTACAAAATTTGGATACTAGCTTCCAAAAAATAGATGAATTGCCCTTTGATTTTGAACGCAGACGGATGAGTGTCATCGTCAAGGATGAGAACGAAGTTGTTAGCTTGGTAACCAAGGGTGCTCTAGAGGAAATGCTTGCGATTTCAACCCATGTGGAATATCAAGGTCAGATTAGCCCTCTGACGGATGATATCCGAGTGGAAATCTTAAAAGAAGTAGATCAACTTAATCAACAGGGATTGCGAGTCTTGGGAGTCGCTTATAAAACAGGCCTAAAAGAAGGTTTTGCTTACTCCGTTGAAGATGAAAAAGAGATGATTCTAACAGGCTATCTTGCCTTTCTAGATCCACCAAAACCATCTGCAGCACCTGCTATCCAAGCTTTGTTGGATCATGGTGTTCAAACAAAGATTTTGACGGGAGACAATGAGAAGGTAACCCAAGCAGTATGCGAAAAAGTTGGTCTAGACGTTGATCAAATCTTGTTGGGTTCTGATATTGATGCCATGACGGACGAAGAGTTGGCCCAAGCAGTTGAGAAGGTGACTGTCTTTGCCAAACTCTCTCCTGATCAAAAAGCACGAATCATTTTACAAATCAAATCGAATGGACATTGTGTCGGCTATATGGGAGATGGAATCAATGATGCCCCTTCTATGAAAGTGGCAGATGTGGGGATTTCTGTTGATACAGCAGTAGATATTGCCAAAGAAACGGCTGATGTCATTTTGCTAGATAAGGATTTGATGGTGCTTGAAAAAGGGCTGGTTGAAGGACGGAAAGTCTATGCCAACATGACCAAATACATCAAGATGACGGTCAGCTCTAATTTCGGGAATATTCTGTCACTCTTAGTGTCTGGTATCTTTTTACCTTTCCTTCCTATGGCTCCGATTCACTTGATTGTGTTAAACCTAGTCTACGACCTTTCTTGCATTGCCTTGCCATTTGATAATGTGGATGAAGACTTCTTGAAGAAGCCTCATAAGTGGGAGGCTCAGTCCATTACTCGCTTTATGATTTGGATGGGTCCGATTTCTTCTGCCTTTGATATTTTGACCTTTATCTTGCTCTATTTTGTCATTGTCCCAATGGCGACAGGTCATGCTTATGTTCATGGAGCAGATTCTGCAAGGGGCTTTATCATCTTGTTCCAGACAGGTTGGTTCATTGAATCTATGTGGTCCCAAACCATGGTTATCCATATGCTTCGTTCAGCAAAACTGCCTTTCTTACAAAGCCGTCCATCATGGTTTGTTCTTGGAACAACTTTGCTAGCAGCTAGTTTTGTGACCTTCCTTCCCTACTCTGCAATTGCTAGCCTTCTTCATTTAACCCCTTTGGAACCAATTTATTTCCTCTTTTTGATTTTGATCATCGTTCTCTATATGATCAGTGTTACAGTAGTGAAACGAATGTACATCAAAAAATTTAAAAGTTGGCTATAAATTGATTTTGTCAAGAAAAAAGTACGAAAATCGCTAAAAAAGTTAAATTTTTTTAAAAATAGGTCGCAAGTCGGATGTTTTTTATGGTATAATAGACTAAACTGATAGTAACATGTAGCGAAAGGGGTAGGCACATGATTAAGATTTATACCGTCTCCAGTTGCACAAGCTGTAAGAAAGCGAAGACTTGGCTCAACGCACACCAGTTAAGTTATAAAGAACAAAACCTTGGTAAAGAAGGGATTACGAGAGAAGAACTACTTGATATTCTGACAAAGACAGATAATGGAATTGCCAGCATTGTATCATCAAAAAACCGCTATGCGAAAGCTTTAGGGGTTGACATCGAAGATTTGAGTGTCAATGAAGTACTCAACTTAATCATGGAAACACCACGGATCTTAAAAAGTCCTATTCTAGTTGACGAGAAGCGTTTGCAGGTCGGTTACAAAGAAGATGATATCCGTGCCTTTTTACCACGCTCTGTCCGTAATGTAGAAAATGCAGAAGCACGTTTGCGTGCAGCTCTATAAACATCGAGGCTGGGGTATCTCCTAGCCTTGTTCATTTTTTATCAAAAAATTATGTGAGGAATTATGAAAAAGATAGTAATTGGCGCAGCTACTCTCCTCCTGCTACTTGCAGGATGTGGCCAAAAGAAGGAAACGACATCCAGTTCAAAACATGAATCCGAAACGCTCCAGTCTACTCTGCCCGTTTTGGAAAATGCGGAAAAGAATACGGTTGTGACCAAGACTTTGATTTTCCCTGAGTCAGGAGATGGCGTCAAGCAAACGCAAACCATTACCTATAAAGGGAAACAATTTCTAAAATTGGTTATTCGGCAGATACGGCCCTTAAGTGAGGAATTGAAATCCTTTATCGCTGACCACGGTCTTGAAGAAACTCAAAAAGCTCTTTTAGAAGCAGAAGAAAAGGATGAAATGCTTCAGGAAGCGCGTAAATTGACAGGTTTTACACTTGAAACCAAACTGCTCAGTCAGACTGAAATCCAGACCACAACGACCTATGATTTACAAGTTTTGGATGTCAAAAAGGCGTCACAGACAGATTATTTGAAAAATCTTGGCTTAGAGACTCTTTTGAAAAATGAACCAAGCCAATATATCGCAGACAGAGTGGCAAATGGTGCGACAGAACAGTAAGAAAATCCAAATAAATGGATTGACTTAATTGTAGAACGTAAGGAAATATGCTATAATAGTACTATTCTAAGGAAAGAGGGTGTTAGAATGGGATTTACTGAAGAAACTGTACGTTTTAAATTGGATGATTCCAACAAGAAGGAAATCAGTGAAACGTTGACAGATGTCTATGCTTCTTTGAATGAAAAGGGTTATAATCCGATAAATCAAATCGTCGGTTATGTATTGAGTGGAGACCCTGCCTACGTTCCTCGTTACAATAATGCACGAAATCAAATTCGTAAGTATGAGCGTGATGAAATTGTTGAAGAATTGGTGCGCTATTACCTTAAAGGACAAGGAGTCGATCTATAATCTATGAGAATTATGGGATTGGACGTCGGTTCAAAAACAGTGGGTGTTGCGATTAGCGATCCACTAGGCTTCACCGCTCAAGGACTTGAAATCATCCAGATTAATGAGGATCAGGGCCAGTTTGGTTTTGACCGTATCAAGGAATTGGTTGACAGCTATAAGGTGGAGCGCTTTGTAGTAGGTCTGCCTAAAAATATGAACAATACCAGCGGTCCGCGAGTAGAAGCTAGTCAAGCCTATGGAGCAAAATTAGAGGAACTTTTTGGTTTACCAGTAGACTATCAAGATGAGCGTCTGACGACGGTCGCTGCGGAGCGTATGTTGATTGAACAAGCAGATATCAGTCGCAATAAGCGCAAGAAAGTTATCGATAAGTTGGCTGCTCAGCTAATTTTGCAAAATTATTTAGATAGAAAATTTTAAGACAGAGGAGAAACTATGTCACACGATCACAACCATGACCACGAAGAACGTGAATTGATTACACTAGTAGATGAGCAAGGAAATGAAACCTTGTTTGAAATTCTTTTGACCATCGACGGAAAAGAAGAATTTGGTAAAAACTATGTTCTTCTAGTGCCAGTTAACGCAGAAGAAGATGAAAACGGTGAAGTTGAAATCCAAGCTTACTCATTCATCGAAAATGAAGACGGAACAGAAGGCGAATTGCAACCAATCCCAGAAGACTCAGAAGACGAATGGAACATGATTGAAGAAGTCTTCAACAGCTTTATGGAGGAGTAAAAATGTTCAGTGAACATTTTTACCCTTACGCTAAAAATAAAGACCGTAAGTAAGTCTGGGAGACTGTATCAGCCCAACTCCTAAAAATTGGAAGAGTTGGAACATCCAGTGGATGTTTTTAGCCCACGTTGAAATTCATAGTAGCTAGTGATTAGCTAACCAGGTAAGAGGTTGGGATTTTTGTCCCGACCTCGCTTTTTATTTGCAATCATACTTTGATGCAGTAGTTGATTGTACTTTTGTAAGGAGACATGTATGTTTGAAGTAGAAGAATGGCTCCATAGTCGGATTGGTTTAAACTTTAGATCTGGACTTGGACGAATGCAACAAGCGGTGGATTTGCTGGGGAATCCTGAGAAGACTTATCCTATTATCCACGTAACAGGGACTAACGGTAAGGGGTCAACTATTGCCTTTATGAGGGAGTTGTTTGTTGCTCATGGTAAAAAAGTTGGTACTTTTACCTCTCCTCATATCATCAGTATCCATGATCGAATCTGTATCAATGGGCAAGCAATAGCTGATGCAGATTTTATCCGTTTGGCAGAACAAGTTAAGGAGATGGAAAAAACTCTTTTGGAAACTCATGACCAGTTGTCCTTTTTTGAGTTGTTGACCTTGATTGCTTTGATCTATTTTAAAGAGCAAAGAGTTGACCTAGTCCTGCTAGAAGTGGGGATAGGTGGTCTACTTGATACGACTAATGTCGTAACAGGAGAGATTGCCGTTATTACTTCCATTGGCCTAGATCATCAGGAGACCTTGGGCGATAGTCTAGAGGAAATAGCCGAGCAGAAAGCTGGTATTTTCAAGGCTGGCAAGAAGGCGGTCATTGCCAAGCTCGCTCCAGAAGCTAAACTTGTCTGTCAAAAAAGAGCAAGAGAGTTAGACGTAGACATTTATCAAACTGGGCAAGACTTCACTTTGAAAGCTGGGGATTTTTCAAGTAGCCTAGTAAGTTTTTCACAGCTTGAAATCAGTTTGGAAGGTGCTTATCAGCAAGAAAATGCCGCCTTGGCTTTACAAACTTTTCTTCTGTTTATGGCGTCAAGAGAGGAAGGTGTCGAAGAAGAGCTTGTCAGACAGGCATTGCAAGAGACTCACTGGGCCGGTCGATTGGAACGGGTTCGTCCGCAAATCTACCTAGATGGAGCTCACAATCTTCCAGCCTTAACCCGTCTGGTCGAGTTTATCCAAGGGAAAATCCAGCAAGGCTATCAAGTTCACATTCTTTTTGGGGCTCTTAAACGCAAGGATTATCAGGGGATGTTAGGCTATCTAACGGAGCAGTTGCCTCAGGTAAAACTTAAGGTAACGGGCTTTGACTACCAAGGCTCTCTGGATGAAAAGGATGTGGCGGGTTACGATTTGATTCCTTCCTATGGGGATTTTATCAGCGAATTTGAAGAAAGAGCCAATGACCAGGACCTGCTTTTCGTGACGGGTTCGCTCTACTTTATCTCGGAAGTACGAGAGAGTTTGGTTGGAAGTGATGGGATTAGTTGACCTTCTAGGATGAAGTTGCTATACTGGAGGTAGGAGGTATTTCTGGAAACGATTCCAGCAAAACATTGGCACAAAAGAAAGGAAATCGCTATGAAAACGAAAACATTCACACTTTCTATTGCTTCCCTAGCAATTCTTAGTCTTTTAGCAGCTTGTGGATCTAAGACACAAGCACCTGCTCAGCAACCAACCACTCAACAAGAATCATCTTCTAGTTCCGCAACAAGTACTAGTCAACCACAAGCCTCCTCAAGTCAGGACACTACTGTAGCTCAACCTACGAACATCGATGGTACCTATACTGGAAAAGATGAGAATGACCAGATTACTCTTGTTGTAACAGGAAAGACTGGTACATGGACTGAGGTCGAGCCAGATGGAGATAAGGAAATCAAGCAAGTTAGCTTTGAGCCAGAAAGTCAACGTGTCATTATCGGTGATGATGTCAAGATTTACGCAGTTAATGGTAATCAATTGATTATCGACGATATGGACCGAGAGGCATCTGACCGAGTGGTATTAACTAAGCAATAATGATTAAGTAAAAGTTCCAGTGAGATGAAATCCATCTTTTTGGAGCTTTTTTCGTGAAAAAGGAGCTGGCTGTTCTTTACTAACTTTTTACTTAAAACGCTTACAAATATTTGTAAAACTTCTTATAAGGTCGTATACTTATGGTAAATAATCAAATAGCGCAGAGGCGCAGGAGGAAAAGCATATGGCTACATTTTACGTTCCATCAGTTAACCTTATCGGTAAAGGTGTTGTAAATGAAGTAGGTCCGTATATCAAGGAATTGGGGTATAAGAAGGCCCTTTTGGTGACAGATAAGTTCATCAAAGGCAGTGATATTTTACCTAAGGTCCTAAAACCACTAGATGCTGAAGGGATCGAATATGTGATCTTTAGCGATGTGGAGCCAAATCCGACTTGCAAGAATGTCACAGATGGAGTTGCTGCTTTGGAAGAGCATGGATGTGACTTTATCATTAGTCTTGGTGGTGGGTCTCCACAGGATGCGGCTAGTTGTATCTCTATCATCGCTACAAATGGTGGAAAACCACAGGACTACGAAGGTCTCCACAAGTCTGCTAAAAAAGGCTTGCCAGTGGTTGCGATCAATACAACAGCTGGAACTTCTGCAGAAATTACCATTAACTATGTTATTACTGACGAAGAACGCAAGGTCAAGATGGTAATGGTTGATAAGAACAGCCTCGCCCTCATCTCTGTCAATGATCCAGAACTCATGCTTTCAAAACCGAAAGGATTGACAGCGGCGACAGGTATGGATGCTCTTACTCACGCTGTCGAAGCCTTGGTAACACCAGGTGCTTATAATGTGACCAAGAAACTCTCTATCGGAGCGATTGAACTCATCAAAGAGTATCTTCCTCGTGCTGTGGCAAATGGTCAAGATATTGAAGCGCGTGAGGCGATGGTCAATGCCATCTTCCTCGGTGGCATGAGCTTTAACAATGCTGGTTTGGGCTATGTTCATTCCATGGCTCACCAACTCGGTGCGGTATATAACTTGCCGCATGGTGTCTGCTGTGCCATGCTTCTTCCAGTTGTAGAACGTGAAAATGCCAAACGTGTACCAGAAGCTTTCCGCAATGTAGCCAAGGCTTTGGGTCTCCATGTGGAAGGGAAAACAGACCAAGAATGTGCTGACTATGCTATTGCTGAAATTGAAAAACTATCTGAAACCGTTGGTATTCCTAAGAAACTCACTGAACTCGGTATCCAAGAAAAAGACTTTGACTTTGACTACCTTTCTAAGAATGCCTTGATTGATGCCTGTGCATCTGGAAATCCATTTATGCCAACCTTGGAAGAAACTATAGCTCTCTACAAAGAACTCTTCTGATTCATAAAGTGAAAAAGAAGCTAAATAATGCTGGAAAGAACTATCATTTTGGTAGTTCTTTTTTTAAAAATTTGCTATTCTAGACATATGAGAAAAATCAAAATTGATGTGGTTGTAGTGCCCTTAAGTGGGCATCTCTTCCCGACCCTGAATCTGCTCGCACCCTTGTTGAAGGCTCCCTTGTATGAGATTCGATTATTTACAGGACCGCAACGAAAAGCGGTCGCAGAGGAGATGGGATTTCAGGTGCTTCCCATTTTAGAAAATTCTGTAGATGAGTTTGAACGTGTAGCCAACAATGAAGGGCAATTAAACCTTATTTCTGCTTATCGACAGTTGTCAGCTAGTCTTGATTTGATCAATGTGGTGTCTGACCAACTAGTGCAAGAGTGGCAGGAAAATCGACCTGATATTGTGATTGCGGATTTTATAACCCTCTCTGGAGGACTTGTAGCGGAACAGTTGAATATTCCCTGGATTACCACTATGGCGACACAGTTTGCCATTGAAACAACAGATGGACCGCCTTGTTTCTTTGGAGGAATGGGCAGTCCAAAGAATCCTTTTCAGTCTACTCAGCAATGGCTAGGAAGAAAAGTGACTCGTTTAGGGAAACGAATCGTAACCTTTTTATTGAGAGAACGCTTGAAACGTTACGATTTTAAGCTTTACAATCAGAAAGGTCAGGAGACCATCTATTCACCCTATTCCATCTTGGGAATTGGGATGAAAGAGTTGGAGCTGAAAAGTGGTTTTCCAGATCACTACCTTTGGGTGGGACCTTTTGGCTCTTCGATTGAGAGGGCAGAAAATTATCCCCTCGATTTGTCTCCTTATGCAGGTTATAAGAAGGTCCTCGTATCTTGTGGGACTCAGCTAGCATGGGCTAAAGACAATCTCCTCTATCAGACACAACAATTGGCAGAAGCACATCCGGACTGTCACTTCTTTGTGACTCTGGGGTTTGGCGGACAAGACTTCCAATGTGAAGAGCTCATGGACAATGTTTCTGTGGTATCCTATCTTCCCTATAAGGAGTACATTCCTCAGATGGATTATGTGATTCATCATGGTGGTGCAGGTATTTTTTACCAGTGTATCATCTATGGTAAGCCTGCCTTGATTCTCCCCCATGACTATGATCAGTATGACTATGCAGTTCGTGGATTAGAGGCAGGGATTGCCCTGACTGCTAAACGGGAGGATACGGAAGCGATTGGACGTGCCTTTGATGAGTTGTTGGCTAGAGATGACTGGGCATACTTGAACAAACTTAGTCGTGCAGCTCAAATCTATCAGCCAACAGAGATTCTGAAGAGCGAAATACATCGGCTCTTAGGGGACAAGGAGAAGTAAAAAATGAAGAAAGTATTGGTGACAGGTGCTACGGGCTTTCTAGGCAAGTATGTTGTTGAAGAGCTCAGTCAGCAGGGCTATCAGGTACGTGCTTTTGGACGCAATCGCAAGGTGGGGCAGTCTTTAGAGAACTCCTCTGTGGCATTTTTTCAGGGAGATTTGACCAAGCAAGAGGACTTGGCTCGGGCTTGTCAGGGGATGGACATGGTTGTGCATGCGGGTGCTCTTTCTACCGTTTGGGGACCTTGGGAGGACTTCTACCAGACAAATGTCTTGGGAACCAAGTATGTTCTGGATGCTTGTCGGGAGGCGGGAATTCAGCGTTTGGTTTATGTGTCCTCGCCTAGCATCTATGCTGCGCCTCGAGATCAGCTAGCTATCAAAGAAAGTGCTGCGCCTCAGGAAAATAATCTGAACAACTACATTCGCAGTAAGCTGGCTTCGGAGAAGCTGTTTAAGGATTATCCCGATGTTCCGAGTATTATCTTACGACCTCGTGGGCTTTTTGGGATTGGGGATACCAGTATTTTGCCTCGAGTTCTCAAACTCAGTCAGAAGATTGGCATTCCCATGATAGGGGATGGTCGTCAGCTTATGGATATGACCTGTGTGGAAAATGTCGCTCTGGCAATTCGCTTGGCACTAGAGGCCCCTCAAGCTAGTGGCGAAGTTTATAATATTACCAATGGGGAACCGAGAGCCTTTAAGGATTTGATTGAAGAAACCTTGAGAGGGTTGGGCTATCCAATAACATACAGAAAAGTGCCAGCTCCTCTTCTTTCAGTTGTTGCTAGTAGTTTAGAGTTTCTGTATAAGGTCTTGAAACTCAAAGGTGAACCGCCTCTGACACGCTATACCTATTATCTGCTCCGTTATAGTCAGACGCTGGACATCAGTAAGGCGGAGCGAGATTTGGGGTATCGCCCTCAAATCAGTATTTCAGAAGGGATTGAACAATATGTCCAAGATTATCGAAAGCATTGATTATTTCCCAGCAGGCTACTGTACCAGCTACACAGGTTTGCTATTTAAGGGAGTCAAGAATCAAAAGATGACCTTCCCAGCAGGTGTTTTTCTTATCAAACACAGGGACAAGGGCTATCTCCTCTATGACACAGGCTATCATTACGATATTAAGACCCGGCTTCGCTATGGTTTCTATCGGCTAGGAACGCCCATTCAAATGACGGAGAAGGACCAAATTTCACGTTTGCTGGAAGCTAAGGGGATCAAGCCAGAAGAAATAAATTATGTCATCCTATCTCATCTACATCCAGATCATCTGGGAGGAGCTAGCTTCTTTCCTCATGCAACCTTTATCCTGACTAAAGAAGTATATGAAGTCTACCAAAAACCCAAGTTGAAAGACTTGATTTTCAAGGAGTTTTTACCAACTTCTTTTGAAAAAAATCTAACTATTATCAGAGCTGACCAGCAAGATTCAACTTTTCCCTATCGTCCGATTTGTGATCTTTTCGGAGATGGCAGTATCCTAGTTGCTTCAGTTGACGGGCATGCTAGGGGGCAAGCCTGTCTACATTTTCCAGACCTTAATCTCCTCATTGCAGCAGACCTCTGTTGGGGGATTGACCTCTTACCTTATACCAAGCAGATGCACTTGATTCCTTCCTTGGTTCAAGATAATAAGGCCGACTATATCAGGGGGACAGAGTTTCTGGAGAAAGTTTTAAAGGCCGGTATCGAGGTAGTTGTTAGCCATGATCCTGTAGAAAGGATAGAGTCAATCTTACATGAAAAAAATAACCTTTCTTAAAACCTTTATCCAAACTCGATGGCTTCATCATTTCAAATCTCGAGAAGCTTTAGAAAACTATCAGAAAAAGCAATTAACCAACTATATGGACTTTTTAAAGCGAGAGTCTCCTTACTTTAAAAATGGGGTTCCTAGCGACTTTGACCATATGGACAAGGCTTTTATGATGGAACATTTCAATGAGCTCAACACCCAAGGAGTGGATCGTGATGAAGCCTTGAGCTTGGCTATTGAAAGTGAGAAGACCCGTGACTTCACTGAACTTAAAGGGGAAGTGGCCGTCGGTCTGTCTTCAGGGACGTCTGGACATCGGGGGCTCTTTATCACAACAGAGAAAGAGCGAAGTATGTGGGCTGCGGCTATCTTGGCAAAGATGTTGCCAAAGGGGCAGCTTTTTGGACACCGCATCGCCTTTTTCCTGAGAGCTGATAATGAACTCTATCAGACCATCAATACAGCGCTCATTCGTCTAGAGTATTTTGATATTTTCAAACATACAGATGAGCATATAGAGCGACTCAACAACTATCAACCAACGATTATTGTGGCGCCAGCCTCGATGTTGCTTGAATTGAGCAAGCGTCTCAAGGATGGAGAGCTAGCTATTCACCCACAAAAAATCGTTTCGGTGGCAGAAATCTTGGAAGATAGTGATAGGGGACGGATCGCAGAAGCCTTTTCACTATCCATCATTGACCAAGTTTATCAGGCGACAGAAGGTTTCCTAGCCTGCACTTGCTCAACTGGCAATCTACATCTCAACGAAGACATTATCTTTGTGGAAAAGCAGTATCTAGATGACCGCCGTTTTTATCCAGTGATTACGGACTTTAAGCGAAGTAGTCAGCCTGTTTATCGCTACCAGCTCAATGATATCTTGGTTGAAAATCCGGAGCCTTGTCCCTGTGGCTCCTACTATACACGGATTGACAAGGTCGAAGGACGTTCTGATGATATCTTCTACTTTGAAGGGCAGAATGGGGGGCAGGTAACGATTTATCCAGACTTTATCAGACGTTGCATCCTCTTTGTGGAGAATGTAGGAGATTACCAAGTCAAGCAACATTCCGAGAAGTTAGTGGAAGTTTGTCTAAGCCGACGAGATGAGGATTTAGAGGCAGCTATTCTAGCTCAGTTCCAACTCTTGGCCCAGCAAAAAGAGTTCATAGTTCCTCAAATCCAATTTTCAGATTATCACTGGGATACTAGCCGTAAACTCAAACGTATCCAACGTTTATGAAAGGAAGAAAGACAATGACAGAAGTAAAAAGACATGTAGAAATCGCAGGTTATGGCATTTGCCTTCCAAAGCATACAGTTCAATTTAAAGACCAGACCCGTTATCGTGTAGTTGAAAATGAAGAAACGCAACTCGACTTGGCAGAGGGAGCTATCCAGCGTGCACTTGAACATGCAAATTTGAATATTAAAGATATCGATTGCCTTGTATCAGCTAGTGCAGTTGGTGTTCAGCCTATTCCTTGTACGGCTGCCTTGATTCATGAGCGCGTGGCAAAAGGACTCTCAATTCCAGCAATGGACATCAATACGACCTGTACCAGCTTTATTTCTGCTCTATCGACTATGTCCCACTTGATTGAGGCGGGCGAATACAATCGTGTCTTGATTGTGTCTAGTGAGGTTGGAAGTTTAGGGCTCAATCCTAAGCAAAAAGAAAGTTTTGAACTTTTTAGTGACGGGGCAGCAGCCTTTATTTTCCAAAAAAGTCATCAGGAAAAAGGGGTCATTGCTAGTCTCCAACGTACTTGGTCAGAAGGGGCTCACGATACGGAGATTCGTGGAGGTCTGACTTCTTTTCAACCAAAAGAGTACTCTGAAGCGACGAAGACCAACTATATGTTTGACATGAAGGGGAAGAAAATCCTCCTCTTGTCTGCTCGTAAAATCCCAGTCATGTTTGAAGAGTTTCAAGAAAAAACACAGCTAGCCTTGGCAGACGTGGACTATATCATTCCTCATCAAGCAAGTCGTGCTCTTCCTTTGGTCATGGAAAAACTAGGTGTGGCCGAGGATCAGTACCTCAATCTCGTCACTGACTATGGAAATATGGTGTCAGTCTCTGTACCGTTTGGCCTGGCTTATTCTTTGGAGCATGGACTTATCAAAGAGGGAGATGTCGTCTACCTTATGGGGACTGCAGCTGGTATGACGGTCAATATGTTGGCTCTGAAATTGTAACAATTACCTAAACGCGGAACGACTGGAACTTGAGTAAAGGTAAACGGTTGCCATCTACCCCTGAACTGAGGTATACTAGTAGAAATATTAGTTTAGCAAGCAATTAGGGAGATGTTAGAAAAGGAAGGGGATGTATGACAGCTAGAAAAATGCAGCTACTCATGTCTAAGTATGGTTTTAGTATTGCCATCATGTTGGCAGAGTTGTTTATCGTCTTTGGTTTATTTATCTATCTAGGCCAGATGGCCCCGATTCTCTGGATTATCCTTGTCATTTTAGTAAGCTTAGCGACCATTGTATCAATTGTCAATCGGTCCATGAATCCGGAAAGTAAGGTAACATGGTTGTTAGTAGCCTTTGTGCCAGTATTTGGTCCCTTGCTCTATATCATGTTTGGAGAACGCCGTTTATCGAAAAAAGAAATGAAGCAGCTAAAGCAGCTCCAATCAATGGTTGACCGAGAGGACAATAGCAGAGCCCTCCGTTTGGAGTTAAAGGAAGAGGATAAGTCGGCTTACGGAGTCATCAAATCTCTCCTTAGCATGGATACGAATGCGGATGTCTATAATCGAACGGATACCCATTTTTTCCCTTCAGGGGAAAGAATGTGGCGCCAGATGCTAGAGGATCTCAAAAAAGCCGAGAAATTTATCTTTCTCGAATACTATATCATCGAAGAAGGTTTGATGTGGAATAGTATTTTGAAAATTTTGGAAGAAAAGGCAGCTCAAGGAATAGAAGTGAAGCTCCTCTATGATGATATTGGTTGTATGGCAACCTTGCCTGGAGATTACACCATCCAGCTTCGTGGTCTAGGGATTGAAGCCCACAAATTTAATAAGGTGATTCCGCGCTTGACCGTTGCTTATAACAACCGTGACCACCGTAAAATAATGATCATTGATGGGCAGATCGCCTATACAGGTGGTGTTAATCTGGCAGATGAGTATATCAACCATATCGAACGCTTTGGCTATTGGAAGGATAGCGGTATTCGACTAGATGGACCGGCTGTTAAGGCTTTTACTAGACTCTTCTTATCCACTTGGTATATCAATCGTGGGGAAATTAGCGATTTTGACCAATACCATCTCGAAAATCAACCTAGAGATGGGATGGGGCTTTGTATCCCTTACAGTAGTGGGCCAAAACCCATCTACCGAGCTCAGGTAGGAAAAACGGTCTACCAAAATCTTATCAATCAAGCTACAGATTACGTCTATATCACGACTCCTTATCTGATCGCTGACTATGATCTAACCGAGAGTATCAAAAATGCAGCTCTGAGAGGAGTAGATGTACGAATTGTGACGCCATGTATCCCAGATAAGGAGATTATCCAATTGGTTACTCGCGGAGCCTACCCTGACTTGCTATCTGCTGGAGTTCGCATTTACGAGTACAGTCCAGGATTTCTTCATAGCAAGCAAATGCTTGTAGATGGAGAGGTGGCTACTGTGGGAACCATCAATTTTGACTATCGGAGTTTGCTTCACCACTATGAAAATGCCGTCTTGCTTTATAGAACGCAGTCTATCATCGATATTGAGAGGGACTTCAAAGAGATTTTTAAAGTTTCTCAAGAAATCTATCCTCACACCATCAAAACAAGCTGGTATCAAAGCCTGATCAAGGAAATTGTCCAGTTGTTTGCGCCCATGCTCTAACTATCCACCAAGATCTAGCCCAAGGCTGGATCTTATTTTTGTCTTTTTGCGAATAGATAAGCAGGAGGATGAAAATGCTAAATCAAAAAGAATATGATTTTATCCTAGAGTTTCAAACAAGCAGTTTACACCGTTTTCGAGAGATTGAACGCTATGCTGAGCTAGATAAGAAGTTAAGGAAATATCAATCCTTAGCTGACATTCCTGTAAGATTTTGATATACTAAAACAGATAAACTTACTAGGAGAAATTGAATGAACGTATACGAGGAAAAAGACGAACAGCTAGAAGAATTTCGATACCAATATCGGGAACGGCTGGATCAAGAGTCTGAATTTGGACTGGAGCGAGGCAAGAAGAAACGAACTCCACTTCCGTTTTTTAGTGTGGCAATTTGGAGTCTGGCTGCTACAGCTGTTTCTGTAATGTTGCCTCTGATCTTTGGTTTGGTGAGCCCCCAACAGATGCAAGATCTTTATACTGGTTGGGCGCTACATCAGAGTGGGCAGATTTACACGGATTATTATGGTTCAAATGGACTGCTTTATTACGTACTAATCTATCTCTCTCAAGGGAGTATTCTTTTTGCTTTGGTGGAGTGGTTGGCCTTGTTCGGGGCTGGTGTTTTTCTATTTAAATCCGCAGATACCTTGACAGGTCAGGGAGAGCAGGCTAGACAGCTTTTGTTGGTTTTCTATCTGCTTGTGGGCAGTCTGGGATTTGGTGGTAGCTATGCAGTGGCTGTGGCCTTGCCTTTTCTATTTTATAGTTTTAGCCTAGTGGCTGACTATCTGGATGATCCAAGTAACGATAAAGGTTTCTTGCGAGTTGGGATGAGTTTAGCATTAGCTTTCTTTCTATCACCTATTCCCACAGCTTTGTTTGCAGCCACACTTGCCTTGAGTTTGTTTGGATTTAATATTGCCAAGCGTAAATTTGCTCATGGTTTGTATCAATTTTTCGCATCAGCTCTAGGATTTTCTATCCTTTTTTATCCAATTGGCTATTATACAGTCTTAACAGGAACTTTTGGTGATGCGATTAGCCATACTTTGTATCCAATAGATACGCTAAATCTATTTTCAAATGCTAATCTTATGGAGAATGCTGCTTTCTATGGTTTGCTATCCATCGGTATTGGGATTCTGACATTGATCTTTTCAGGATTGTTTCAATCTAAACCAGCCAAACAATCTGCTGTCTCAATAGGCGCTATTTTAGGTTTACTGGTAACTCTTGCTTTATTAATTCTTTCAAAGGAACCTTTGCATGGCTCACGTTTGGCAGCAATTTTGCCCTTTCTGACATTGTTATTGTTAACCAACATCAAAGAAGGAAGCCCTGATCGTATCAGTCGTAGTAGACGAAGAGTTCGCTCTTCATCACTCTTTGGTCGCTACCTCAAGGGAAATTTCTATCTACCATTAGTTGCGATAGTCTATTTACTTTTCCTACCTGTTTTGAGTCGCTACCTTTCGCACCCAGCGACTTATCAGGAGAGAGACCGTCTTGCTAGCGTGGTCAAACAACAAACGAGTTCTGAGGATCGTGTCTATGCTTGGGATGATCGTCCTGATTTCTACCGTGCAAGTGAACGCTTGGCGCCGACTTCTCTATCAACTCCAACACTTTATACTGCAAGCGATGAAAATAAAACCAAACTGATGAATGACCTGAAAGAGAATCAACCGAAGATGATTGTGGTCAATCAAAAAGTTGCCTTGTGGTCAGATGTAGAGAGCTGGATCAGTGAAAACTATGAGCTTGTTCAGACAGATACTAGCGAGTTCAAACTATATAAATCAAAATAACAAAAAATCAATATCTTGTGGAATTTTAAAATTTTTAGGATTTTTAACACAAGATATTGATTTTTATTTTTAGAGTGGTATAATACTGAATATAAACAATTCAACAATATTTTAGAAAAGAGCATGGATATGATTGTATTAGAAGAAAAGCTTGCAACCGTTCCCACCTTGTTCGTTGAAAAACGAGATGGTAGACGTGTGGTGTTTGATGTAGACAAGATTGACAAGGCTCTCCACAAGGCGGCGGAAAAGGTTATGGACGTTACGCCTCTAGTAGAAAAACGCCTAAATGGTCTAGTTGAAAGAATCGTGACGGAAATTCACAGCCGCTTCCCTCAAGGTGTCAAGATTTACGAAATTCAAAATGTCGTAGAACATGAACTCCTTGAAGCCAAAGAGTATGCGCTGGCTGAGGAGTATATCACTTATCGGACACAAAGGGATTTTGAGCGCTCAAAAGCGACAGATATAAACTTTAGTATCCATAAACTTCTCAATAAAGATCAAGCAGTTGTTAATGAAAATGCTAATAAAGACAGCGATGTCTTCAACACCCAACGTGATTTGACAGCAGGGATTGTTGGGAAATCAATCGGGCTACAAATGCTTCCTAAGCACGTAGCTAATGCTCACCAAAAAGGGGATATCCACTATCATGACTTGGACTACAGCCCCTACACTCCGATGACCAACTGCTGTTTGATTGATTTTAAAGGCATGCTGGAAAATGGTTTTAAGATTGGAAATGCAGAGGTAGAGAGTCCCAAGTCTATCCAGACTGCGACAGCTCAAATTTCACAAATCATCGCCAATGTTGCTTCTAGCCAGTACGGGGGTTGCTCAGCTGACCGTATCGATGAAGTCTTGGCTCCGTATGCGGAGAAGAATTACCAAAAACACCTCAAAGATGCGGAAGAGTGGGTCCTGCCTGATAAACGGGAAGATTATGCTTGGAAGAAAACGCAAAAGGACATCTACGATGCCATGCAATCTCTCGAGTATGAAATCAACACCCTCTTCACTTCAAATGGCCAAACACCTTTTACTTCGCTAGGTTTTGGTCTGGGAACCAATCGTTTTGAGCGTGAAATTCAAAAAGCTATTTTGACCATTCGTATCAAGGGTCTGGGTTCAGAACATCGAACAGCCATCTTCCCTAAACTCATCTTTACGCTAAAAAGAGGACTCAACTTAGAGAAAGGTTCACCTAACTACGACATCAAACAGTTGGCTCTTGAGTGTGCAACCAAGCGGATGTACCCAGATGTCTTGTCCTATGATAAGATTATCGAGCTGACAGGCTCCTTCAAGGTTCCTATGGGATGCCGTTCTTTCCTTCAAGGCTGGAAAGATGAAAATGGTGTTGAGGTCAATTCAGGTCGTATGAATCTAGGTGTTGTGACAGTCAATCTGCCTCGTATCGCTCTCGAGTCCGATGGTGACTTGAACAAGTTCTGGGAAATCTTCAACGAGCGAATGAACATCGCGGAGGATGCTCTGGTTTATCGTGTCGAACGAACCAAGGAAGCAACACCAGCAAATGCCCCTATCCTTTATCAGTATGGAGCCTTCGGCCGCCGTCTCGGAAAAGAAGAAAGTGTAGACCAACTCTTTAAGAATCGCCGTGCAACTATTTCTCTAGGCTATATCGGTTTGTATGAAGTGGCGACGGTCTTCTTTGGTAATAGCTGGGAAAGCAATCCTGAAGCCAAGGAATTCACGCTTGACATCATTCGTGATATGAAACGACGTGTAGAAGAGTGGTCAGATCAATATGATTACCATTTCTCTATCTACTCAACACCATCCGAAAGTTTGACGGACCGTTTTTGTCGTTTGGATACAGAGAAGTTCGGCTCTATTCCTGACATCACGGATAAGGAATACTACACCAACTCGTTCCACTACGATGTCCGGAAAAATCCAACACCGTTTGAAAAATTAGACTTTGAGAAAGTTTATCCAGAAGCAGGTGCGTCAGGTGGTTTCATCCATTATTGTGAGTATCCAGTTCTTCAACAAAATCCTAAAGCCTTGGAAGCTGTTTGGGACTATGCCTATGACCGTGTCGGTTATCTAGGGACCAATACTCCGATTGATCGTTGCTACAAGTGCGACTTTGAAGGGGATTTTGAACCAACTGAGAGAGGATTTGCTTGTCCCAACTGTGGCAATAGCGACCCTAAAACAGTAGATGTGGTCAAACGTACGTGTGGTTATCTGGGAAATCCTCAAGCACGTCCGATGGTTAACGGACGCCACAAGGAAATCGCTGCGCGTGTCAAACACATGAACGGTTCAACTATTAAAACAGCAGGACATGAAGTAACAAATTAGAAGGAAATGGAATGGGGAAATACCAATTAGACGATAAGGGACGCGCACAAGTGACCCGTTATCACGAGAAACACTCGAAAGGTGGAACAGGTAAAAAAGAACGCTTGCTCAACCTCAGAGAACAGTTTTTAAACAAGAAAAAATAAAAGTGAGAGTCTGCTCTCACTTTTCTCTTAGGTGGGAGGGGAATATGGAACTACGCAGACCGATATTGGCAGATAAAGAAACAGTTTTAGAGATGATGGCAGAGTTTGAACAGACTCAATCAGCCCACGATGGTGGGTTTTGGAACGCCAACAATTTTGTTTATGAAGAGTGGCTAGAAGAAAATCTTCAAGCGGAAGCGGGACTCAATATTCCTGAAAACTGGGTTCCTGCTATCCAGCTGGTTAGTTTTGACGTAGCAGGCCAGGCTCTTGGCTTTCTCAACCTTCGTCTCCGATTAAATGACTACTTACTAGAAAATGGGGGCCATATTGGCTACTCCATTCGTCCATCTGAAAGAGGCAAAGGTTATGCCAAAGAAGCCCTCAGACAAGGTCTGCAATTTGGCAAGGAAAAGAACATCAAAAAAGCACTTGTGACCTGTAGTACGGAAAATCCTGCTAGTAGGGCGGTGATTGTTGCAAATGGCGGACTCTTTGAGGATATTCGCAATAGCGTAGAACGTTACTGGATAGATTTGGAGTAGAAGGATGACATGGAATACACCAAAACCAGGTGAATGGAAAAGTGAGGAGCTTAGTAAAGGGCGAATCATTGATTACAAGGCTTTTAACTTTGTCGATGGAGAAGGTGTGCGAAACTCTCTCTATGTATCAGGTTGCATGTTTCACTGCGAGGGGTGCTATAATGTTGCGACTTGGTCTTTCAACGCAGGCATTCCCTATACGGCAGAATTAGAAGAACAAATCATGGTAGACCTTGCCCAGCCCTATGTTCAAGGCTTGACCTTACTGGGGGGAGAACCTTTTCTTAATACAGGTATCCTCTTACCTCTCGTTAAGCGCATTCGAAAGGAATTGCCAGACAAAGACATCTGGTCCTGGACGGGCTACACTTGGGAAGAAATGATGCTGGAGACTCCAGACAAATTGGAACTCTTGTCGCTGATTGACATCCTTGTCGATGGACGGTATGATAAAAGCAAGCGCAATCTTATGCTCCAGTTCCGAGGTTCCTCTAATCAACGTATCATTGATGTGCAAAAATCCCTCAAAAGTGGGCAAGTGGTGATTTGGGACAAGCTTAATGACGGAAAAGAAAGCTATGAGCAGGTGAAGAGAGAATGAAGAAAAAAGACCTGATAGAACAACTGGTTTCAGAGATCGAAACGGGAAGAGTTAGGACGCTAGGGATCTACGGTCATGGGGCTTCAGGCAAGTCAAGCTTCGCTCAGGAATTACATCAAGCCCTAGATTCTACTACAGTAAATTTACTAGAAACAGATCCCTATATCACCTCAGAACGTCACCTGGTAGTACCAAAGCAAGCGCCAGATCAAAAGGTGACAGCTTGTCTCCCAGTGGCGCATGAACTGGCAAGTTTACAGAGAGATATTCTCGCCTTGCAGGCAGGTATGGATGTCTTAACAATCGATGAACCGTGGAAGGCTAGCGAGGTCTTGTCTGGAGCCAAGCCGATTCTGATTGTTGAAGGGATGTCTGTGGGATTTCTACCCAAGGAACTCTTTGACAAAACTATCTGTTTCTACACGGATGAGGAGACCGAATTAAAGAGGCGCTTAGCTCGAGATACGACTATGAGAAATCGGGATGCATCTTTTGTATTGGCTAGCCATCAGATGAGACGGGAGCAGTATCTGCGATACTATAGAGAAACCGAGTCAAGGGCGGACATTCTAGTGGATCAATCAGACGATACATTCAAGGTTAAAATGACACACATTATATAGAAGAAAAGATTGATTTTTATAGATGTAAATCAGTAATCATAGGAAGATGAAATAGGAAAACAGTTTCATCCTAAAAAAACGAAAAAAAGCTTACAAATCCCTTGCAATCGCAGGGGCTTTGTGTTATTCTATTATGGTGCTGTAAATTACAGCCTTAGCTTTGATGCAAGAGGTTGCGACACGCTCGGTTGCATTGCCACGCAACGCGCGTCGGTTTTCTTGTGGAGCTAGCCTATTATCTTAAATAGACGAAAAGGAGAAAAAGATGGCAAACAAAAAAATCCGTATCCGTTTGAAAGCTTACGAACACCGTACGCTTGACACAGCGGCTGCAAAAATCGTAGAATCAGCTACTCGTACAGGTGCACAAGTTGCGGGTCCAATCCCACTTCCAACTGAGCGTAGCCTCTACACAATTATTCGTGCGACTCACAAATACAAAGACTCTCGCGAACAATTCGAAATGCGTACACACAAACGTTTGATCGATATCGTTAACCCAACTCAAAAAACAGTTGATGCGTTGATGAAATTGGATCTTCCAAGTGGTGTAAACGTAGAAATCAAACTTTAATCTAAAATATAAAAGAGCAGAGGCTGGTGTTTCAATTTAATTGAACACGGGCTAAACTCGGTGTGAAAAAGATAAACTTCCTAGTGTCTGTTAGACACTGCGTCAGTTTCCTATTTTCACTTTGAGTTTGACGCCCTTTGTATCTTAGACTTGAGCATGAAAAACGCTCGTTAAAAACTTTTTGAATAAAAAATATAGAAAAGGAACTATTTTCTCATGACAAAAGGAATCTTAGGGAAAAAAGTGGGAATGACTCAAATCTTCACTGAAGCTGGCGAATTGATCCCTGTAACAGTTATTGAAGCAACTCCAAACGTTGTTCTTCAAGTTAAAACTGTTGAAACAGACGGATACAACGCTATCCAAGTTGGTTTCGATGACAAACGCGAAGTATTGAGCAACAAACCTGCTAAAGGACATGTAGCGAAAGCTAACACGGCTCCTAAGCGCTTCATTCGTGAATTCAAAAACGTTGAAGGCTTGGAAGTTGGTGCTGAAATCACAGTTGAAACATTCGCAGCTGGAGACGTTGTTGACGTAACTGGTACTTCTAAAGGTAAAGGTTTCCAAGGTGTTATCAAACGCCACGGACAATCACGTGGACCAATGGCTCACGGTTCTCGTTACCACCGTCGTCCAGGTTCTATGGGACCTGTTGCACCTAACCGCGTATTTAAAGGTAAAAACCTTGCAGGACGTATGGGTGGCGACCGCGTAACAATTCAAAACCTTGAAGTTGTACAAGTTGTTCCAGAAAAGAACGTTATCCTTATCAAAGGTAACGTACCAGGTGCTAAGAAATCTCTTATCACTATCAAATCAGCAGTTAAAGCTGGTAAATAATAAAGAAAGGGGAAATCAGTCACAATGGCAAACGTAACATTATTTGACCAAACTGGTAAAGAAGCTGGCCAAGTTGTTCTTAACGATGCAGTATTTGGTATCGAACCAAATGAATCAGTTGTGTTTGATGTAATCATCAGCCAACGCGCAAGCCTTCGTCAAGGAACACACGCTGTTAAAAACCGCTCTGCAGTATCAGGTGGTGGACGCAAACCATGGCGTCAAAAAGGAACTGGACGTGCTCGTCAAGGTTCTATCCGCTCACCACAATGGCGTGGTGGTGGTGTTGTCTTCGGACCAACTCCACGTTCATACGGCTACAAACTTCCACAAAAAGTTCGTCGCCTAGCTCTTAAATCAGTTTACTCTGAAAAAGTTGCTGAAAACAAATTCGTAGCTGTAGACGCTCTTTCATTTACAGCTCCAAAAACTGCTGAATTTGCAAAAGTTCTTGCAGCATTGAGCATCGATTCTAAAGTTCTTGTTATCCTTGAAGAAGGAAATGAATTCGCAGCTCTTTCAGCTCGTAACCTTCCAAATGTGAAAGTTGCAACTGCTACAACTGCAAGTGTTCTTGACATCGCAAATAGCGACAAACTTCTTGTCACACAAGCAGCTATCTCTAAAATCGAGGAGGTTCTTGCATAATGAATTTGTATGATGTTATCAAAAAACCTGTCATCACTGAAAGCTCAATGGCTCAACTTGAAGCAGGAAAATATGTATTTGAAGTTGACACTCGTGCACACAAACTTTTGATCAAGCAAGCTGTTGAAGCTGCTTTCGAAGGTGTTAAAGTTGCCAACGTTAACACAATCAACGTAAAACCAAAAGCAAAACGTGTTGGACGTTACACTGGTTTTACTAACAAAACTAAAAAAGCTATCATCACCCTTACAGCTGATTCAAAAGCAATCGAGTTGTTTGCTGCTGAAGCTGAATAATCTAAGGAGGAAATATCGTGGGAATTCGTGTTTATAAACCAACAACAAACGGTCGCCGTAATATGACTTCTTTGGATTTCGCTGAAATCACAACAAGCACTCCTGAAAAATCATTGCTTGTTGCTTTGAAGAGCAAGGCTGGTCGTAACAACAACGGTCGTATCACTGTTCGTCACCAAGGTGGTGGACACAAACGTTTCTACCGTTTGGTTGACTTCAAACGTAACAAAGACAACGTTGAAGCAGTTGTTAAAACAATCGAGTACGATCCAAACCGTTCTGCAAACATCGCTCTTGTACACTACACTGACGGTGTGAAAGCATACATCATCGCTCCAAAAGGTCTTGAAGTTGGTCAACGCATCGTTTCAGGTCCAGAAGCAGATATCAAAGTCGGAAACGCTCTTCCGCTTGCTAACATCCCAGTTGGTACTTTGATCCACAACATCGAATTGAAACCAGGTCGTGGTGGTGAATTGGTGCGTGCTGCTGGAGCTTCTGCTCAAGTATTGGGTCAAGAAGGTAAATATGTTCTTGTTCGTCTTCAATCTGGCGAAGTTCGTATGATTCTTGGAACTTGTCGTGCTACAGTTGGTGTTGTCGGAAACGAACAACATGGACTTGTAAACCTTGGTAAAGCAGGACGTAGCCGTTGGAAAGGTATCCGCCCAACAGTTCGTGGTTCTGTAATGAACCCTAACGATCACCCACACGGTGGTGGTGAAGGTAAAGCACCAGTTGGTCGTAAAGCGCCATCTACTCCATGGGGCAAACCTGCTCTTGGTCTTAAAACTCGTAACAAGAAAGCGAAATCTGACAAACTTATCGTTCGTCGTCGCAACGAGAAATAATAGTAAACTAGTCGCCTAAGCAACTAGGAAATCCGCCAGCTCGGTAGCGCTCCATGTGAGCGCAAGCCGCTGTGGTACAACATTTAAAGGAGAAAAAATAAAAATGGGACGCAGTCTTAAAAAAGGACCTTTCGTCGATGAGCATTTGATGAAAAAAGTTGAAGCTCAAGCTAACGACGAAAAGAAAAAAGTTATCAAAACTTGGTCACGTCGTTCAACGATCTTTCCAAGTTTCATTGGTTACACTATTGCAGTTTATGACGGACGTAAACACGTACCTGTTTACATCCAAGAAGACATGGTAGGTCACAAACTTGGTGAATTTGCACCAACTCGTACTTACAAAGGTCACGCTGCAGACGACAAGAAAACACGTAGAAAATAAGGAGAACATAAATGGCAGAAATTACTTCAGCTAAAGCAATGGCTCGTACAGTACGTGTTTCACCTCGTAAATCACGTCTTGTTCTTGACAATATCCGTGGTAAAAGCGTAGCCGATGCTATTGCAATCTTGACATTCACACCAAACAAAGCTGCTGAAATCATCTTGAAAGTTTTGAATTCAGCTGTAGCTAACGCTGAAAACAACTTTGGTTTGGACAAAGCTAACTTGGTAGTATCTGAAGCATTCGCAAACGAAGGACCAACTATGAAACGTTTCCGTCCACGTGCGAAAGGTTCAGCTTCACCAATCAACAAACGTACAGCTCACATCACTGTGGCTGTTGCAGAAAAATAAGGAGGTAACATCGTGGGTCAAAAAGTACATCCAATTGGTATGCGTGTCGGCATCATCCGTGATTGGGATGCCAAATGGTATGCTGAAAAAGAATACGCGGATTACCTTCATGAAGATCTTGCAATCCGTAAATTCGTTCAAAAAGAACTTGCTGATGCAGCAGTTTCAACTATCGAAATCGAACGCGCAGTAAATAAAGTTAACGTTTCACTTCACACTGCTAAACCAGGTATGGTTATCGGTAAAGGTGGTGCTAACGTTGATGCACTCCGTGCAAAACTTAACAAATTGACTGGAAAACAAGTACACATCAACATCATCGAAATCAAACAACCTGATTTGGATGCTCACCTTGTAGGTGAAGGAATTGCTCGTCAATTGGAGCAACGTGTCGCTTTCCGTCGTGCACAAAAACAAGCAATCCAACGTGCAATGCGTGCTGGAGCTAAAGGAATCAAAACTCAAGTATCAGGTCGTTTGAACGGTGCAGATATCGCCCGTGCTGAAGGATACTCTGAAGGAACTGTTCCACTTCACACACTTCGTGCAGATATCGATTACGCTTGGGAAGAAGCAGATACTACATACGGTAAACTTGGTGTTAAAGTATGGATCTACCGTGGTGAAGTTCTTCCAGCTCGTAAAAACACTAAAGGAGGTAAATAACCAATGTTAGTACCTAAACGTGTTAAACACCGTCGTGAATTCCGTGGAAAAATGCGCGGTGAAGCAAAAGGTGGAAAAGAAGTAGCATTCGGTGAATATGGTCTTCAAGCTACAACTAGCCACTGGATCACTAACCGCCAAATCGAAGCTGCTCGTATCGCCATGACTCGTTACATGAAACGTGGTGGTAAAGTTTGGATTAAAATTTTCCCACACAAATCATACACTGCTAAAGCTATCGGTGTGCGTATGGGATCTGGTAAAGGGGCACCTGAAGGTTGGGTAGCACCAGTTAAACGTGGTAAAGTGATGTTTGAAGTTGCTGGTGTATCTGAAGAGATCGCTCGCGAAGCGCTTCGTCTTGCTAGCCACAAATTGCCAGTTAAATGTAAATTCGTAAAACGTGAAGCAGAATAAGGAGAAGGCATGAAACTTAATGAAGTAAAAGAATTTGTTAAAGAACTTCGTGGTCTTTCTCAAGAAGAACTCGCGAAGCGCGAAAACGAATTGAAAAAAGAATTGTTTGAACTTCGTTTCCAAGCTGCTACTGGTCAATTGGAACAAACAGCTCGCTTGAAAGAAGTTAAAAAACAAATCGCTCGTATCAAAACAGTTCAATCTGAAGCGAAATAATAGACTAGGGAAGGAGAAATTTCAATGGAACGCAATAATCGTAAAGTTCTTGTTGGACGTGTTGTATCTGACAAAATGGACAAGACAATCACAGTTGTAGTTGAAACAAAACGTAACCACCCAGTCTATGGTAAACGTATTAACTACTCTAAGAAATACAAAGCACATGATGAAAACAATGTTGCCAAAGAAGGCGATATCGTACGTATCATGGAAACTCGTCCGCTTTCAGCTACAAAACGTTTCCGTCTTGTAGAAGTTGTTGAAGAAGCGGTCATCATCTAATCAAACCTGAAAGGAGAAAACTGAAATGATTCAAACAGAAACTCGTTTGAAAGTCGCAGACAACAGCGGTGCGCGCGAAATCTTGACTATCAAAGTTCTTGGTGGTTCTAAACGTAAATTTGCGAACATCGGTGATGTCATTGTGGCATCTGTAAAACAAGCTACTCCTGGTGGTGCGGTTAAAAAAGGTGACGTTGTAAAAGCTGTTATCGTTCGTACTAAATCAGGTGCTCGTCGTGCTGATGGTTCATACATCAAATTTGACGAAAATGCAGCAGTTATCATCCGTGAAGACAAAACTCCTCGCGGAACACGTATCTTTGGCCCAGTTGCACGTGAATTGCGTGAAGGTGGTTTCATGAAGATCGTGTCACTTGCTCCAGAAGTACTTTAATTTTAAAAAACAAACTAGTCCCCTAGCTTCAAGCTAGGGTGCCCTTATGGGCGTAAGAAAAATCAAGGAGAAACCTAATGTTTGTAAAAAAAGGCGACAAAGTTCGCGTAATCGCTGGTAAAGATAAGGGAACAGAAGCTGTTGTCCTTACTGCCCTTCCAAAAGTAAACAAAGTTATCGTTGAAGGTGTAAACATCGTTAAGAAACACCAACGTCCAACTAATGATCTTCCTCAAGGTGGTATCATCGAGAAAGAAGCAGCTATCCACGTATCAAACGTTCAAGTATTGGACAAAAATGGTGTGGCTGGTCGTGTTGGTTACAAATTTGTAGACGGTAAGAAAGTTCGCTACAACAAAAAATCAGGCGAAGTGCTTGATTAATCACGAAGGAAAGGAGAAGTATAATGGCAAATCGTTTAAAAGAAAAATATCTTAATGAAGTAGTTCCTGCTTTGACAGAACAATTCAACTACTCATCAGTGATGGCTGTGCCTAAAGTAGATAAGATCGTTTTGAACATGGGTGTTGGTGAAGCTGTATCAAACGCTAAAAGTCTTGAAAAAGCTGCTGAAGAATTGGCACTTATCTCAGGTCAAAAACCACTTATCACTAAAGCTAAAAAATCAATCGCCGGCTTCCGTCTTCGTGAAGGTGTTGCGATCGGTGCAAAAGTTACCCTTCGTGGTGAACGTATGTACGAATTCTTGGATAAATTGGTTTCAGTTTCACTTCCACGTGTGCGTGACTTCCACGGTGTTCCAACAAAATCATTTGACGGACGCGGGAATTATACACTTGGTGTGAAAGAACAATTGATCTTCCCAGAAATCAACTTCGATGACGTTGACAAAACTCGTGGTCTTGACATCGTTATCGTAACAACTGCTAACACTGACGAAGAGTCACGTGCATTGCTTACAGGCCTTGGAATGCCTTTTGCAAAATAATATAGGAGGTAAATCTAATGGCTAAAAAATCAATGATTGCTAAGAACAAACGTCCAGCGAAGTTCTCTACTCAAGCTTATACTCGTTGTGAAAAATGTGGTCGTCCACATTCAGTTTACCGCAAATTTAAACTTTGCCGTGTTTGCTTCCGTGAATTAGCTTACAAAGGACAAATTCCTGGTGTAACAAAAGCATCTTGGTAATTTAAGATATCAAGGGCGTCAAAACTCCAAGTGAAAATAGGAAACTTGACGAAGAAACTGGAGTTTCTAGGAAAGTTTATCTTTTTCACACAGAGTTTAGCCTGGGTTCAGTTGGCTTTGCCAATTTGAACACGAGCTACAGCTTTGGCAAAAAAGACCAATTTGCTTTGGAGTATCGCTCCTGCAACAAATTGCCTATTTTTGCTCGTGCTGTTACGCTCTTTGTATCATGTATTAACTAGCAAGTGCGACTTGCAAACTACTAGTAAGAGGAGAATAAAAAATGGTTATGACTGACCCAATCGCAGACTTCCTAACTCGTATTCGTAACGCTAACCAAGCGAAACACGAAGTACTTGAAGTACCTGCATCAAACATCAAAAAAGGGATTGCTGAAATCCTTAAACGCGAAGGTTTTGTTAAGAACGTAGAAATCATCGAAGATGACAAACAAGGCATCATCCGTGTATTCCTTAAATACGGACCAAACGGTGAAAAAGTTATCACTAACTTGAAACGTGTATCTAAACCAGGACTTCGTGTCTACAAAAAACGTGAAGATCTTCCAAAAGTTCTTAACGGACTTGGAATTGCTATTCTTTCAACTTCTGAAGGTTTGCTTACTGATAAAGAAGCTCGCCAAAAGAACGTTGGTGGAGAAGTTATCGCTTACGTTTGGTAATATTTAGCTCCCAATTTCTTTGTGACTCTTCGTTATCGTCTCTTGCCTAACCCAAAGTTATGCCGGCAAGACGATGCCTAGATTCACTTTGAAATTGAAATCTAAATGTTTCTTTAATCGAGAAATCGATTTAACCCCGTGAAAACTGGCCGTTCTGGCCTGACAATTTAACAGGAGAAAATAAACATGTCACGTATTGGTAATAAAGTTATCGTGTTGCCTGCTGGTGTTGAACTCACTAACAATGACAACGTAGTAACTGTAAAAGGACCTAAAGGAGAACTTACTCGTGAGTTCTCAAAAGATATTGAAATTCGTGTGGAAGGTACTGAAGTAACTCTTCACCGTCCAAACGATTCAAAAGAAATGAAAACTATTCACGGAACTACTCGTGCGCTTTTGAACAACATGGTTGTTGGTGTATCAGAAGGATTCAAGAAAGAACTTGAAATGCGTGGGGTTGGTTACCGTGCACAACTTCAAGGAAAAAAACTTGTTTTGGCTGTAGGTAAATCTCATCCAGACGAAGTTGAAGCTCCAGAAGGAATTACTTTTGAACTTCCAAACCCAACAACAATCGTTATCAGCGGAATTTCAAAAGAAGTAGTTGGTCAAACAGCTGCTTACGTACGTAGCCTTCGCTCACCAGAACCATATAAAGGTAAAGGTATCCGTTACGTTGGCGAATACGTTCGTCTTAAAGAAGGTAAAACAGGTAAATAATGTTGAGTGGTTGATCTTCAACCACCGACCTATTTTCCAACTTTGTGCATAGCACACGATTTAAAACTAAAGAGGTGAAAACTGTGATTTCTAAACCAGATAAAAACAAACTCCGCCAAAAACGCCATCGTCGCGTTCGCGGAAAACTCTCTGGAACTGCTGATCGCCCACGTTTGAACGTATTCCGTTCTAATACAGGCATCTACGCTCAAGTGATTGATGACGTAGCGGGTGTAACGCTCGCAAGTGCTTCAACTCTTGACAAAGAAGTTTCAAAAGGAACTAAAACTGAACAAGCCGTTACTGTCGGTAAACTCGTTGCAGAACGTGCAAACGCTAAAGGTATTTCAGAAGTGGTGTTCGACCGCGGTGGATATCTATATCACGGACGTGTGAAAGCTTTGGCTGATGCAGCTCGTGAAAACGGATTGAAATTCTAATAGGAGGACACTAGAAAATGGCATTTAAAGACAATGCAGTTGAATTAGAAGAACGCGTAGTTGCTGTCAACCGTGTTACAAAAGTTGTTAAAGGTGGACGTCGTCTTCGTTTCGCAGCTCTTGTTGTTGTTGGTGACCACAATGGTCGCGTAGGATTTGGTACTGGTAAAGCTCAAGAAGTTCCAGAAGCAATCCGTAAAGCAGTAGAAGATGCTAAGAAAAACTTGATTGAAGTTCCTATGGTTGGAACAACAATCCCACACGAAGTTCTTTCAGAATTTGGTGGAGCTAAAGTATTGTTGAAACCTGCTGTAGAAGGTTCTGGAGTTGCCGCTGGTGGTGCAGTTCGTGCCGTTGTGGAATTGGCAGGTGTGGCAGATATTACATCTAAATCACTTGGTTCTAACACTCCAATCAACATTGTTCGTGCAACTGTTGAAGGTTTGAAACAATTGAAACGCGCTGAAGAAGTTGCTGCCCTTCGTGGTATTTCAGTTTCTGATTTGGCATAAGAAAGGGGATAAAATGGCTCAAATTAAAATTACTTTGACTAAGTCTCCAATCGGACGCATTCCATCACAACGTAAAACTGTTGTAGCACTTGGACTTGGCAAATTGAACAGCTCTGTTATCAAAGAAGACAACGCTGCTATCCGTGGTATGATCACTGCAGTATCTCACTTGGTAACAGTTGAAGAAGTAAACTAATGGATTTTTAGGGGATGTGGCAATACTCATCCCCTAAAACTAGATATAGTCATCTAAGATGACGAATGTATAGGCGAGTTGATAAGGGAGACAACCTTTTCTCTCTTATCGGCGCTAGCATTTTACAAAAGAGGAGAAAATATAAATGAAACTTCATGAATTGAAACCTGCAGAAGGTTCTCGTAAAGTACGTAACCGTGTTGGTCGTGGTACTTCATCAGGTAACGGTAAAACATCTGGTCGCGGTCAAAAAGGTCAAAAAGCTCGTAGCGGTGGCGGAGTTCGCCTTGGTTTTGAAGGTGGACAAACTCCATTGTTCCGTCGTCTTCCAAAACGTGGATTCACTAACATCAACGCTAAAGAATACGCAATTGTAAATCTTGATCAATTGAACGTTTTTGAAGATGGTACTGAAGTTACTCCAGTTGTTCTTATCGAAGCAGGAATTGTAAAGGCTGAAAAATCAGGCGTTAAAATTCTTGGTAACGGTGAGTTGACTAAGAAGTTGACTGTGAAAGCAGCTAAATTCTCAAAAACAGCTGAAGAAGCTATCACTGCTAAAGGTGGTTCAGTAGAAGTCATCTAGAGAGGTGACCTATGTTTTTTAAATTATTAAAAGAGGCCCTCAAGGTTAAGAAAGTACGATCAAAAATTCTCTTTACGATTTTTATCATACTTGTCTTCCGTATCGGGACTAGTATTACTGTACCAGGTGTGAATGCAAAAAGTCTGGAAGCCTTGAGTGGATTATCCTTCTTGAACATGCTTAGTTTAGTTTCAGGGAATGCCATGAAGAACTTCTCGGTTTTTGCACTCGGTGTGAGTCCGTATATCACAGCTTCCATCGTTGTTCAATTGCTACAAATGGATATTGTTCCAAAGTTTGTAGAGTGGGGCAAGCAGGGGGAAGTAGGACGGAGAAAGATAAACCAAGCGACTCGTTATATTGCGCTTGTACTTGCGTTTGTGCAATCAATCGGAATCACTGCTGGTTTTAATACTCTATCTGGTGCAAAATTATTAACGACAGATCTAACCCCTCAAGTCTTTGTTACGATTGGTATTATCCTGACTGCAGGTACTATGATTGTTACTTGGCTAGGGGAGCAAATCACTGATAAGGGATATGGTAACGGGGTGTCTATGATTATCTTTGCAGGGATTGTGGCTTCAATTCCAGAGATGATTCATGGTATCTATGAGGACTATTTTGTCAATATTCCAAGTGATCGGTTGACGTCATCTATTATATTTGTCGTTATTCTCATTATCGCTGTCTTGTTGATTGTTTACTTTACAACATATGTACAACAGGCAGAATATAAAATTCCAATCCAATATACAAAAGTTGCTCAAGGTGCTCCATCCAGTTCTTACCTTCCTTTGAAGGTCAATCCTGCTGGTGTTATCCCAGTTATCTTTGCAAGTTCCATTACAGCAGCACCTGCGGCTATTCTTCAGTTTGTCAGCGCTACAGGTCATGATTGGGCTTGGGTACGTACAGCACAGGAAATGTTATCTACAACATCTCCAACAGGTGTTGCCATGTATGCATTGCTGATTATTCTCTTTACATTCTTCTATACATTTGTACAGATCAATCCAGAGAAAGCAGCAGAAAACTTGCAAAAGAGCGGAGCCTATATCCATGGTGTCCGTCCAGGTAAAGGAACGGAAGAGTTTATGTCAAAACTTCTTCGTCGCCTTGCAACCGTCGGTTCCCTTTTCCTTGGTGTGATTTCAATCTTGCCGATTGTAGCAAAAGATGTCTTTGGGCTCTCAGAAGCGGTTGCTTTTGGGGGAACTAGTCTTTTGATCATTATTTCGACAGGTATCGAAGGAATCAAACAGCTAGAAGGTTACCTATTGAAACGTAAGTATGTTGGTTTCATGGACAAAACAGAATAAAAGCAAGACTACTTTTGCTTAGAGAGTGGAGTATGAAGGTCTACCTATAAGAGAGACTTTCGTCTCCCCTCTTCTATTTTGTTTTTAAATAGGAGTTGAAACTAGCTTTTTGCTTCTATTTAAATACAAAATAAGGAGATCAGATCATGAATCTTTTGATTATGGGCTTACCTGGAGCAGGTAAGGGAACGCAAGCGGCTAAAATTGTGGAGCAATTCCACGTGGCACACATTTCAACTGGAGATATGTTCCGTGCTGCTATGGCAAATCAAACTGAAATGGGTGTACTTGCCAAGTCGTATATTGACAAAGGTGAGTTGGTTCCAGATGAAGTGACAAATGGAATTGTTAAAGAACGCCTTTCACAGGATGATATCAAAGAAACAGGTTTCTTGTTGGATGGTTACCCACGCACGATTGAACAAGCTTATGCCTTGGACAAAACGTTGGCGGAACTTGGTATCGAACTTGAGGGTGTGATTAATATCGAAGTGAACCCAGACTGTCTCTTGGAACGTTTGAGTGGCCGTATCATTCACCGCGAAACAGGTAAAACCTTCCACAAAGTTTTCAACCCACCAGTTGACTACAAAGAGGAAGATTACTACCAACGTGAGGATGACAAACCTGAGACAGTGAAGCGTCGTTTGGATGTGAATATTGCACAAGGCGAACCGATCATTGCTCACTACCGTGCCAAAGGTTTGGTCCACGATATCGAAGGAAATCAAGATATCAATGATGTGTTCAAAGACATCGAAAAAGTATTGACAAATTTGAAATAAAGCGTTTTTCACACTTGCAAAAAATCGTTACAAATGTTATACTGAGATAGTCTGACTTATAATTGTTGTCTCTGTGTTTAGAGGCATCAAATCGAAATTTATGGAGGTGCTTTTGCGTGGCAAAAGACGATGTGATTGAAGTTGAAGGCAAAGTAGTCGATACAATGCCTAACGCAATGTTTACGGTTGAACTTGAAAATGGACATCAGATTTTAGCAACAGTTTCTGGTAAAATTCGTAAAAACTATATTCGTATTTTAGCGGGAGATCGTGTTACTGTCGAGATGAGTCCATATGACTTGACACGTGGACGTATCACTTACCGCTTTAAATAATCGAAAAACTTGGAGGGATAAGAAATGAAAGTAAGACCATCGGTCAAACCAATTTGCGAATACTGTAAAGTAATTCGTCGTAATGGTCGTGTTATGGTAATTTGCCCAGCAAATCCAAAACACAAACAACGTCAAGGATAAGATAGAAAGGAGAAAACATGGCTCGTATTGCTGGAGTTGACATTCCAAATGACAAACGCGTAGTAATCTCATTGACTTACGTTTATGGTATCGGACTTGCAACATCTAAGAAAATCTTGGCTGCTGCTGGAATCTCAGAAGATGTTCGTGTACGTGACCTTACATCAGATCAAGAAGATGCTATCCGTCGTGAAGTGGATGCAATCAAAGTTGAAGGTGACCTTCGTCGTGAAGTAAACTTGAACATCAAACGTTTGATGGAAATCGGTTCATACCGTGGTATTCGTCACCGTCGTGGACTTCCTGTCCGTGGACAAAACACTAAAAACAACGCTCGCACTCGTAAAGGTAAAGCTGTTGCGATTGCTGGTAAGAAAAAATAATATAGGAGGTAAAAGTCTTGGCTAAACCAACACGTAAACGTCGTGTGAAAAAGAATATCGAATCTGGTATTGCTCATATTCACGCTACATTTAATAACACTATTGTTATGATTACTGATGTGCATGGTAATGCAATTGCTTGGTCATCAGCAGGTGCTCTTGGTTTCAAAGGTTCTCGTAAATCTACACCATTCGCTGCTCAAATGGCTTCTGAAGCTGCTGCTAAATCTGCACAAGAACACGGTCTTAAATCAGTTGAAGTTACTGTAAAAGGTCCAGGTTCTGGTCGTGAGTCAGCTATTCGTGCGCTTGCTGCCGCTGGTCTTGAAGTAACAGCAATTCGTGATGTGACTCCAGTGCCACACAATGGTGCTCGTCCTCCAAAACGTCGCCGTGTATAATCATTGCATTACACTGCTTTTCGTTTAAGAGGGAGTAACTAAATGATCGAGTTTGAAAAACCAAATATAACAAAAATTGATGAAAATAAAGATTATGGCAAGTTTGTAATCGAACCACTTGAACGTGGCTACGGTACAACTCTTGGTAACTCTCTTCGTCGTGTACTACTAGCTTCTCTACCAGGAGCAGCAGTGACATCTATCAACATTGAAGGTGTCTTGCATGAGTTCGACACAGTTCCAGGTGTTCGTGAAGACGTGATGCAAATCATTCTGAACATTAAAGGGATTGCAGTGAAATCATACGTTGAAGACGAAAAAATCATTGAGCTTGACGTTGAAGGCCCTGCTGAAATTACAGCTGGAGATATTTTGACTGACAGTGATATTGAGATTGTAAATCCAGATCATTATCTCTTTACAATCGGTGAAGGTTCTTCTCTAAAAGCGACAATGACTGTTAACAGTGGTCGTGGATATGTACCTGCTGATGAAAACAAAAAAGATAATGCACCAGTTGGAACACTTGCTGTAGATTCTATTTATACACCAGTTACAAAAGTCAACTATCAAGTAGAGCCTGCTCGTGTGGGTAGCAATGATGGATTTGACAAATTAACCCTTGAAATCTTGACTAATGGAACAATTATTCCAGAAGATGCTTTAGGGCTTTCAGCACGTATCTTGACAGAACATCTTGATTTGTTTACAAATCTTACTGAGATTGCTAAGTCAACTGAAGTGATGAAAGAAGCTGATACTGAATCTGACGATCGTATTTTGGATCGTACGATTGAGGAACTGGACTTGTCTGTGCGTTCATACAACTGTTTGAAACGTGCCGGTATCAATACTGTGCATGATTTGACAGAAAAATCTGAAGCAGAGATGATGAAAGTACGAAATCTTGGACGCAAGAGTTTGGAAGAAGTGAAACTCAAACTCATTGACTTGGGTCTTGGATTAAAAGATAAATAAAGGAGGAATACATGGCTTACCGTAAACTAGGACGCACTAGCTCACAACGTAAAGCAATGCTTCGCGATTTGACAACTGACCTTTTGATCAACGAATCAATCGTGACAACTGAAGCTCGTGCTAAAGAAATCCGTAAAACTGTTGAAAAAATGATTACTCTAGGTAAACGTGGTGATTTGCATGCACGTCGTCAAGCAGCTGCTTTCGTACGTAATGAAATCGCATCTGAAAACTATGATGAAGCAACTGATAAGTACACTTCTACTACAGCACTTCAAAAATTGTTCTCAGAAATCGCACCTCGTTATGCTGAACGTAACGGTGGATACACTCGTATCCTTAAAACTGAACCACGTCGTGGTGATGCAGCGCCAATGGCGATCATCGAATTAGTATAAAATCATCAATTTTGTTGAGTGTTATGATGATGGAGTCTTGTGCTCTTAGTCTAGCTCTGGTCTACCGCTGGGACTTCGGTCCTAGCGGGAACACTCATCATCATTTGATAGGGTAGACGCTTGTTTACGAAATTGTTTTTTGTTTAAGAACAACTTCGTAAGCAGGCGTTTTTTAGTATTTTCTATGGAAATGTGCTATACTAGGGGAAAAGAAAATCAAAAACGTTCAGGTTTTCTAAAAATCGTAGAAATGGGGTATAAGAATGAAGGCTATTATTACAGTGGTTGGCAAGGACAAGGCTGGTATTGTTGCAGGCGTGTCTACTAAGATTGCAGAGTTGGGTTTGAATATTGATGATATTTCTCAAACAGTACTGGACGAATATTTTACCATGATGGCTGTCGTATCTAGTGACGAAAAACAAGATTTTACCTCTCTCAGAAATGAGTTTGAAACTTTCGGTCAGACCTTGAATGTTAAAATCAATATTCAAAGTGCAGCGATTTTTGATGCTATGTACAATATCTAGGAGGTCATCATGGATATTAGACAAGTTACTGAAACCATTGCCATGATTGAAGAACAGAATTTCGATATCAGAACCATCACCATGGGGATTTCCCTTTTGGACTGTATTGATCCAGATATCAATCGTGCTGCTGAAAAGATTTACCAAAAAATCACTACTAAAGCTGCAAATCTAGTGGCTGTGGGAGATGAAATTGCTGCGGAACTTGGGATTCCGATTGTCAATAAACGGGTATCAGTGACTCCGATTTCTTTAATTGGTGCTGCGACTGATGCGACAGACTATGTTGTTTTGGCAAAGGCACTTGACAAGGCTGCCAAGGAGATCGGTGTTGACTTCATTGGTGGCTTTTCGGCCTTGGTACAAAAAGGCTACCAAAAAGGAGATGAGATTCTCATCAATTCTATCCCCCGCGCTCTAGCTGAGACAGACAAGGTTTGTTCGTCTGTCAATATCGGCTCAACCAAGTCAGGCATCAACATGACTGCGGTTGCAGATATGGGACGCATCATCAAGGAAACAGCTGCGCTGTCAGATATGGGTGCGGCCAAGTTGGTCGTATTTGCTAATGCTGTTGAGGACAATCCTTTTATGGCAGGGGCTTTCCACGGTGTTGGCGAAGCAGATGTTATCATCAATGTCGGGGTTTCGGGTCCTGGTGTGGTCAAGCGTGCCTTGGAAAAAGTTCGTGGACAGAGCTTTGATGTAGTAGCGGAAACAGTCAAGAAAACGGCCTTTAAGATTACTCGTATCGGTCAATTAGTTGGTCAGATGGCTAGCGAGAGACTTGGTGTTGACTTTGGAATTGTCGACCTAAGTTTGGCACCTACTCCTGCGGTTGGTGATTCTGTGGCTCGGGTACTGGAGGAAATGGGTCTAGAAACAGTTGGAACACACGGGACGACTGCTGCACTGGCTCTCTTGAATGACCAAGTTAAAAAGGGTGGAGTGATGGCTTGTAACCAGGTCGGTGGCTTGTCAGGGGCTTTTATTCCTGTATCTGAAGATGAGGGTATGATTGCTGCGGTGCAAAATGGCTCTCTGAATTTAGAAAAACTAGAAGCCATGACGGCTATCTGTTCTGTTGGGCTGGATATGATTGCCATTCCGGAAGATACACCTGCTGAGACCATTGCGGCTATGATTGCGGATGAGGCGGCAATCGGTGTTATTAACATGAAAACAACGGCCGTCCGTATCATTCCAAAGGGCAAAGAAGGCGATATGATTGAGTTTGGTGGCTTGCTAGGGACAGCTCCAGTTATGAAGGTTAACGGGGCTTCGTCTGTTGATTTCATCTCTCGTGGTGGGCAAATCCCAGCTCCAATCCATAGTTTTAAAAATTAATAAAAAAGAGAGAAGATTTAAGTTGGGTTTAAGGATGACTGTGTATACTATAATCATTAAATAAAGATCTCCTAACTTTATTTAATTAGAATCCTAAACTTTTTCATAATAATCTCCTAGGAAAGCTACCGTTAGGGTAGCTTTTCTTGTGGGAAAATTACGAGAGCGGACTTTACTGTTGAAAGCCGAATATTTCTTTGTTCCATGATATAATAGAAGAAAATGGAGGATAGAAAATGTCTAAAGTAAGATTGTACCTGATCCGTCATGGTAAAACGATGTTTAACACGATTGGACGTGCTCAAGGATGGAGTGATACGCCTCTAACTGCAGAAGGTGAGTTGGGAATCCATGAACTGGGAATTGGCTTGAGAGAGTCTGGTTTGCAGTTTGACCGCGCTTATTCCAGCGATTCAGGGCGTACTATTCAAACCATGGGAATTATCCTAGAAGAACTTGGTTTGCAGGGGAAAATTCCTTATCGAATGGATAAGCGAATCCGTGAGTGGTGCTTTGGTAGTTTTGATGGGGCCTATGATGGGGACCTCTTTATGGGGTTGATTCCGAGAATTTTCAATGTAGACCATGTTCATCAGTTGTCCTATGCAGAGCTAGCAGAAGGCCTGGTTGAGGTTGATACTGCAGGCTGGGCTGAAGGTTGGGAAAAACTCAGTGGTCGAATCAAGGAAGGCTTTGAAGCGATTGCTAAAGAAATGGAAAAACAAGGTGGGGGGAATGCTCTCGTCGTCAGCCATGGAATGACCATTGGAACCATTGTTTATCTGATTAATGGCATGCATCCGCATGGTCTGGATAATGGTAGCGTGACCATCCTAGAATATGAGAACGGCCAGTTTACGGTCCAAGTCGTTGGTGACCGTAGCTATCGGGAACTGGGACGTGAGAAGATGGAAGAAAATAAGCATTGATCAAGGTAGCTCCGCATAGGAGCTATTTTTTATTCAGCTTAGCAAGAGTGTTTTCAGAGCCAATCTTTCTTGATAATGGAGGGGAAAAGATTCTTTCTCGACTTTCAAATTCCCCCAAAAATGGTATAATAGTAACATCATAAAATTGGAGAAATAGCATGAGTTTTTACAATCATAAGGAAATTGAGCCTAAGTGGCAAGGCTACTGGGCAGAACATCATACATTTAAGACAGGAACAGATGCATCAAAACCGAAATTTTATGCTCTGGACATGTTCCCTTATCCTTCAGGAGCTGGATTGCACGTAGGACACCCAGAAGGCTATACAGCAACGGATATTCTCAGCCGTTACAAACGTGCGCAAGGCTACAATGTCCTTCACCCAATGGGGTGGGATGCCTTTGGTTTGCCTGCAGAGCAATACGCTATGGATACAGGGAATGACCCAGCAGAATTTACAGCGGAAAACATTGCCAACTTCAAACGCCAAATCAATGCGCTTGGATTCTCTTACGACTGGGACCGTGAAGTTAACACCACAGATCCAAACTATTACAAGTGGACGCAATGGATCTTCACCAAGCTTTACGAAAAAGGTTTGGCCTATGAAGCGGAAGTGCCAGTAAACTGGGTGGAAGAATTGGGAACAGCCATTGCCAACGAAGAGGTTCTTCCTGACGGAACTTCTGAGCGTGGAGGCTATCCAGTTGTCCGCAAACCAATGCGCCAATGGATGCTCAAAATCACTGCTTATGCAGAACGTCTGCTCAATGACTTGGATGATCTGGACTGGCCAGAATCTATCAAGGACATGCAACGCAACTGGATTGGAAAATCAACTGGTGCCAATGTAACTTTCAAAGTGAAAGGTACTGATAAGGAATTCACCGTCTTTACCACTCGTCCTGACACGCTTTTCGGTGCGACCTTCACAGTCTTGGCTCCTGAGCATGAACTAGTAGATGCCATCACAAGTCCAGAGCAAGCAGAGGCTGTAGCAGACTACAAACATCAAGCTAGTCTCAAGTCTGACTTGGCTCGTACAGACCTTGCCAAGGAAAAAACAGGGGTTTGGACGGGTGCTTATGCCATCAACCCTGTCAATGGAAAGGAAATTCCAATCTGGATTGCCGACTATGTTCTTGCGAGCTATGGTACAGGTGCGGTAATGGCTGTTCCAGCCCACGACCAACGTGACTGGGAATTTGCTAAACAGTTTGGACTTCCAATCGTAGAAGTGCTTGAAGGTGGAAACGTTGAAGAGGCCGCTTACACAGAAGATGGACTTCATGTCAATTCAGACTTCCTAGATGGACTGAACAAAGAAGACGCCATTGCTAAAATTGTGGCTTGGTTGGAAGAAAAAGGCTGTGGTCAAGAGAAGGTTACCTATCGTCTCCGCGACTGGCTCTTTAGCCGTCAACGTTACTGGGGTGAGCCAATCCCAATCATTCATTGGGAAGACGGGACTTCAACTGCTGTTCCTGAAAGTGAATTGCCACTTGTCTTGCCAGTAACCAAGGATATCCGCCCTTCAGGTACAGGTGAAAGCCCATTGGCTAACTTGACAGACTGGCTTGAAGTGACTCGTGAGGATGGTGTCAAAGGTCGTCGTGAAACCAACACTATGCCACAATGGGCAGGTTCGAGTTGGTACTACCTCCGCTATATTGACCCTCATAACACTGAGAAATTGGCTGATGAGGACCTCCTCAAACAATGGTTGCCAGTAGATATCTATGTGGGTGGTGCGGAGCATGCCGTTCTTCACTTGCTTTATGCTCGTTTCTGGCACAAATTCCTCTATGACCTCGGTGTCGTTCCGACTAAGGAACCATTCCAAAAACTCTTTAACCAAGGAATGATTTTGGGAACAAGTTACCGTGACCACCGTGGGGCTCTCGTGGCGACTGACAAGGTTGAAAAACGTGACGGTTCCTTCTTCCATGTGGAAACAGGAGAAGAGCTAGAGCAAGCACCAGCCAAGATGTCTAAATCCCTCAAGAACGTTGTCAACCCAGATGATGTGGTGGAACAATACGGTGCCGATACCCTTCGTGTCTATGAAATGTTTATGGGACCGCTTGACGCTTCCATTGCTTGGTCTGAAGAAGGTCTGGAAGGAAGCCGTAAATTCCTTGACCGTGTTTACCGTTTGATCACAACGAAAGAAATCGTTTCAGAGAACAATGGTGCTCTTGACAAGGTTTATAACGAAACCGTTAAATCTGTTACTGAGCAAATCGAATCCATGAAATTCAACACAGCCATTGCCCAACTTATGGTCTTTGTCAACGCTGCTAATAAGGAAGACAAACTCTATGTGGACTACGCCAAAGGCTTTATCCAATTGATTGCCCCATTTGCACCTCACTTGGCAGAAGAACTCTGGCAAACTGTTGCTGCAACAGGTGAGTCCATCTCTTACGTGGCTTGGCCAGCATGGGACGAAAGTAAATTGGTTGAAGATGAAATCGAAATCGTCGTCCAAATCAAAGGAAAAGTCCGTGCTAAACTCATGGTCGCTAAAGACCTATCACGCGAAGAATTGCAAGAAGTCGCTCTGGCTGATGAAAAAGTCAAAGCAGAGATCGACGGCAAGGAAATTGTGAAGGTGATTAGTGTACCTAATAAGCTAGTAAATATTGTTGTAAAATAATTGTAGACTATAGTTTATTAAAATAAGAAACAGTTTTTTTGCTCACTTTTTAGGAGGGATTAATGATGAATCAAAGTCATAAGAAGATTGTTGATGGATATTCTGTTTCACGAGGGAGTTATGAAGATTGCTTAAATTATGTAGAGAATACTGTAAAGAATATTATTAAAAGTCAATCTATTAATGTTCATGAAATAGTTGGGAGAGTAAAAACTATAGAGTCTCTTGAAGGCAAAGTAAAAAGGAAAAATTATTCTAATTTAGCTGAGATTACCGATTTGTGCGGTATTCGCATCATAACGTACTTTAGTGATGATGTTGATAAAATAGCTGAGTTAATAAGTCAAGAATTCGAGGTTGATTTAGAGAATACTATTGATAAACGTAAAAGTGAGGATCCAACAAAATTTGGTTATGTTTCACTTCATTATGTGGTGGGTTTAAGAGAAGAGAACACTTCACCTACTTTATATGGTAGATTTAAGAATATAAAATTAGAGATACAAATTAGGACAGTTATGCAGCATGCTTGGGCTGAAATTGAACATGATTTGGGATATAAAAGTAAGGAAGATATACCTGATCAATATAGAAGACAATTCTCCAGATTGGCGGGACTAATTGAATTGGCCGATGATAATTTTTTACAGTTAAAAAATAATATTAATAACTATGAGCAGGAGATAAGGGAAAAATTACCTACTTCGAAAAAAGAATTACCGATAGATAGCAGTACGCTTATGACTTATGTAACAGAAGACCAAAATTACATTGAACTACTGAATACGATTAAAACGTCAGATGTGGATATAGATTTTAATATTAATAGTTCTTTTCTATCTACGGTAGTTCAGAGGGTGAAAAGATTTGGTTTGAAGACCATAGGAGATATAGATGAATTATTAGACAGATATAAGGATATCTTTCTAAGAGTAACGGAAATTGAGTTTGATATTGTACATTATACGAGTATATCGGTATTGACTCCATTATTACATATTACTAGTGTGTTAGAATCAGTTAATAGGATCGATATTTCTGATGAAGAATTTATGAAAGTTTCGAATGATCAATTTTCAGATGTATTTGATATATCGTACCCAATTGATGTTTATGAAGGTTAAAAAGTAATTTTTTAAATATGAAAATTGGGGTTTACTATTTGACTAAATTGAATAATTCGTAGTGTTGCTATTTCTAAAGTGAAGGTAATTGAACTGGTTAATATTGTTGTGAAATAATAAATGAATCCTTCAGAGTAGAATCTGGAGGATTTTTTGAATTTTTTCATGAAAGTATGATATACTATGTGCAACTGTAAAGTTTGAAAAGCAAAACAAGGAGAAAGCTATGCCAGTAAACGAATATGGTCAGATGATTGGTGAGTCAATGGAAGGTTATACACCAGGTGAATTGCCTTCCATTGATTTTTTAGAAGGGCGCTACGCTCGGATAGAGGCTCTTTCAGTGGAAAAGCATGCGGAGGATTTATTAGCTGTTTATGGTCCAGATACTCCTCGGGAGATGTGGACCTACCTCTTTCAGGAACCAGTAGCAGATATGGAGGAACTGGTTGCCGTCTTAAATCAGATGTTGGCTCGTAAGGACCGTTTTTACTATGCGATTATAGACAAGGCAACTGGTAAGGCTTTGGGAACTTTTTCTCTCATGCGCATTGATCAGAATAACCGAGTAATAGAAGTGGGAGCTGTCACTTTTTCTCCAGAACTCAGGGGAACACGAATAGGGACAGAAGCCCAGTATTTCTTGGCGCGCTATGTTTTCGAGGAGATTAACTATCGTCGCTATGAGTGGAAATGCGATGCTCTAAATCTGCCATCAAAACGAGCTGCGGAACGTTTGGGCTTTGTCTATGAAGGGACCTTCCGCCAGGCAGTCGTATATAAGGAGCGTACGAGGGATACGGATTGGCTCTCTATGATTGATAAGGACTGGCCTCAAGTCAAAGCTCGTTTGGAAGCATGGCTGGCTCCTGAAAATTTTGATAAAAATGGACGGCAGTACAAGAGCTTGAGAGAATTCTAAGAGGTGTTGGGATGATAACTATTAGAAGGCAAGAAATTGTCAAGCTAGAGGATGTTCTGCATCTCTATCAGGCAGTCAGTTGGACAAATTATACCCATCAACCTCAGATGTTGGAGAAGGCCTTATCTAACTCATTAGCAATTTATCTGGCACATGATGGCGATGCCGTGGTGGGCTTGGTCCGTTTGGTCGGAGATGGTTTCTCATCGATTTTTGTCCAGGATTTGATCGTTTTGCCTAGCTATCAGCGCCAAGGGATTGGTAGCGACTTGATGAAAGAGGCTTTAGGTGACTTCAAAGATGCCTATCAAGTCCAACTAGTGACCGAACAGACAGAAAAAAACTTGGGATTCTATCGTTCTCTGGGATTTAAAACCTTATCTACTTATGATTGCACAGGAATGATTTGGGTCGATCGAAAAAGATAAAAAAATTATTTTTTCTTAAGTAAAGTTTAAGTCTCCTCGTGTATTATATAGTCATTAAATAAAGACCTCCTAATACTCTTCGAAAATCTCATCAACCTTCGTTAGAGTCGACTCAGCTAACTATAGTTATGCTTGCGTCTATCTGCCTAGTCTGATTTCGATTTTCATTGAGTACCCTTTATTTAATGAAATCCCAAACTTTTCTTTTTCATCATAATCTCCTAAAGAAGTCACCCAATCAGGTGGCTTTTTTGTGACTTGAGAAAGGAAATTTCATTTGGAAAAAATTTTTCTAAAAAAAATGATAAATCAGAAAAAAGTTAAGGTAATTTTAAGTCTCCTCGTGTATCATATAGTCATTAGATAAAGACCTCCTAACTTTATTTAATGAAATCCTAATCCTTTCTTTTTCATAATAATCTCCCTAAAGAGGCCACCCAATCAGGTGGCTTTTTTGTTTGTGGCTTGGATTTTTGATATAATAGAGCCATGAGTAGAATTTTAGATAATGAAATCATGGGGGATGAGGAGTTGGTAGAACGTACCCTCCGTCCTCAGTATTTACGTGAATATATCGGTCAGGATAAGGTCAAGGACCAGCTGCAAATCTTTATCGAAGCTGCTAAAATGCGGGATGAAGCACTGGATCATGTACTCTTATTTGGGCCTCCAGGTTTGGGAAAAACGACTATGGCCTTTGTCATTGCTAATGAACTAGGAGTCAATCTCAAGCAAACGTCTGGCCCTGTCATTGAAAAAGCGGGTGATCTGGTAGCGATTTTGAATGATTTGGAGCCTGGGGATGTCCTCTTTATTGATGAGATTCATCGCTTGCCCATGTCGGTGGAAGAGGTGCTCTATAGTGCTATGGAGGACTTCTACATTGATATCATGATTGGGGCTGGAGAAGGCAGTCGCAGTGTCCATTTAGACTTGCCACCATTCACCTTGATTGGTGCAACGACCCGTGCGGGGATGCTTTCAAATCCTTTGCGGGCACGTTTTGGGATTACAGGTCATATGGAATACTATGCCCATGCTGACTTGACGGAAATTGTTGAACGGACGGCAGATATTTTTGAGATGGAAATCACTCATGAGGCGGCTTCGGAGTTGGCCTTACGCAGTCGTGGAACTCCTCGTATCGCCAATCGTCTCCTCAAGCGCGTGCGCGACTTTGCCCAGATTATGGGGAATGGGGTTATCGATGATGTTATTACCGATAAGGCCTTGACTATGCTGGATGTAGACCACGAAGGGTTAGACTATGTGGACCAGAAAATCCTTCGTACCATGATTGAGATATACGGTGGTGGTCCTGTCGGGCTGGGAACTCTCTCCGTTAATATTGCCGAGGAGTGCGAAACGGTCGAAGACATGTACGAACCCTACCTGATCCAAAAAGGATTTATCATGCGGACACGGTCTGGACGGGTTGCAACAGCTAAAGCATATGAGCATTTAGGTTATGAATACAGTGAAAAATGAGCACGAAATTCTAGAGGCTTTCAGAGAAAATCCAGATTTGATGAAAATCTTAACCATCATCCGTAACCTTGGTCTGAAAGACTCTTGGTTAGCAGCAGGTTCCGTCAGAAATTTCATTTGGAATCTCTTGTCAGATAAATCGCCTTTTGACCGTGAGACGGATGTGGATGTGATTTTCTTTGATCCAGATGTTTCTTATGAGGAAACAGTATCCCTAGAGAACAAGCTGAGAGAGGATTTTCCCCAGTATCAGTGGGAGCTGAAAAACCAAGTCTATATGCATCAGCACAGTCCTCATACTGTGCCTTACACGAGTTCTCGTGATGCCATGAGTAAATATCCCGAGCGCTGTACGGCGATAGGGCTTCGCTTGCATGCCGACGCAACTTTAGAGCTCTTTGCGCCCTATGGTCTAGAGGATATTTTAAAGTTTCAAGTTTCTCCAACTCCTCATTTCTTAGAAAATGAAGACAGGATAAAGCTCTATCAAGAACGCTTGTCCAAGAAAAATTGGCAAGAAAAATGGAAAAATCTCACTTTCTCGAATCTTTGAAAAGAAGTTAGTGACTTGATCGCATAAGAATTCTATATGTGAGTTTGTAATCATCACAAGATGAGCAGAGAAATCCAAAGGTGCAAAAAATTATATACTCAACAGGAACAACTTATTCAATCTATCATAGCTAACAAAGATACCGAATTTGTGAGATTGAGTGAGAAAAACGTCTATTAAGGCTATCCTTATTGTTCTTGGAAGACAAGACTCCTGGGGAAATTATCCCAAGTAACTAACTTGAGCTTGAAAATTGGCATGTAAACGCTTTTGAAAAGTCGTAAATTATGATACAATGTTTAGAGAAATTACTGAGACGAGGATTTAGAAAACAATGAAAGTACATTTCACAAATTTATTTGGGCAAGCATCAACAAGTGTTGCCTTGATGGCGCAGAACAATGTCATGAAAATTGTTCGAGACTTTGGAGTTAACGAACTGGGGATATATTTTTATGATGCAAGCCATGAACCGTGGGAAGAACTGAACTCGCGGATGGATGGGATTGTCGCGGGGGTATCTTATGGAGATGTCGTTTTTTTCCAATCTCCTTCATGGAATAGTGTTGAATGGGACAATCACTTGGTAGAAAAGTTAAAGCTTTCTCATGTAAAAATGGTGATGTTTATCCATGATGTTCAGCCACTAATGTTTGAGAGCAATTATTATCTTATGAAGGCCCACATTGACATGTATAATAAATGTGATGTGGTGGTAGTACCATCCGAACAAATGTACCAGAAACTCGTTTCAGAAGGATTAACCGTCAAGAACTACGTTGTTCAAACACTCTGGGATCTTCCCCATGGTTTGGAACTCTATACTCCAAAATTTGAGAAAAAATTAATCTTCTCAGGGGATCCATCTCGTTTTCCACATATTGTTGACTGGAAACACAGTACCCCCCTTCATGTTTATGCTACGAGAGCAGAGGGAGTAGATTATTCCAAAGTCCATCTTGAGGGGTGGCGAACTCAGCAGGAATTATTGTTGGAGTTGTCTAAAGGAGGAGGTTTTGGCCTAGTATGGGGAAATTCCGAAAATCCTGCGGAAGAGCGTGACTACTACAAAGAAAATGTTTCTTATAAGTTGACAACTTATCTGGCTGCGGGTATTCCTGTGGTTGTGCCAGACTATCTTTCTAATGTGGACTATATCCGTGAGAAAGGTTTGGGCTTTGTCGTGTCTAGTTTGGAAGAAGCTAGCCGCGTGGTTCAGGAATGTACGGAAGAAGAGTATGATCAAATGGTCACAAGAGCAAAATATACAGCTTACTTAATTAAAAACGGTTATTTCACAAAGAAACTGTTTATTGATTCCATGATGCTCTTAGATTAGTCAAAAGTCGGTCATAGGTTTACCACATTCAGATTTGGAAAGGCAAAATTTCAAGTCGAAGTTAGCCATCTTAGATAATTAGTTTTTTATCAACTGTAATGGGTTGATGAAAAAACGTATCTTGGAGGGAACCAATTTGGTTCTCTCCTTTTTGCTAGACGCTTGAAGCTGATTTCCTGTACTTATAAATTTAGACGTAAGAAAATACCCCCAAAACTATCTAGCTTTTTTGGGGGGAGGTCATATATGGAGGGGGAGAGGATTACAAAATCATCACCAAGGTCCCAATCGTAATCAGGATACAGCCAATGATTGTTTTAAACGTCAGGACATCTTGTAGAAAGAAAAAGGCTAAAACGAGTGTAATGACGAGACTAAACTTATCGACAGCAGATACCTCAGTCGCATTGCCCATCTGCAAGGCCTTGTAGTAGCAGAGCCAGGAGGCGCCTGTTGCCAAACCAGACAGGATGAGAAAGAGCCAACTTTTTCTACTGATGTTGACAAGCTCAGTCTGACTATCGGTCAAGAAAACCATGGCCCAAGCCATAAGGATGACGACGACCGTACGAATGGCTGTTGCTAGATTGGACGGAACTCCCTCAATCCCAATCTTGGCCAAAATAGAAGTTAAGGCTGCAAAGACAGCAGATAAAAGTGCGAAGAAAAACCACATGGTAACTACCTCCTCTCTCTATTATAAGTAATCGAATCCTACTTGTCAGTTCTCAAGTGAAATCTTGCTCTGATGGCATTTTAAAAAGCTATACCAATTTTTATGCTTGACAAGTGAGAAAAACAAGTATATACTGTCTTTGCTGGTTCTGTAAAAGGAAAATCAGACTATACCAATTTAAGGAGAAAGCACAGCTGGTCTGTGTCGTATATACTATGTGTGGAATTGTCGGTGTTGTTGGAAACACAAATGCAACTGATATTTTGATTCAAGGGCTTGAAAAACTTGAATACCGTGGCTATGATTCTGCGGGGATTTTTGTTCTAGGTGGTGCTGAAAATCATCTAGTCAAAGCTGTAGGCCGTATCGCAGAATTGTCTGCTAAGACGGCTGGTGTTGAGGGAACAACTGGTATCGGTCATACTCGTTGGGCGACTCACGGGAAACCAACGGAAGACAATGCTCACCCACACCGCTCTGAGACAGGACGTTTTGTCTTGGTGCACAATGGGGTGATTGAAAACTACCTTGAAATCAAGGAAGAATACCTTGCAGGTCACCACTTCAAGGGGCAGACAGATACGGAAATCGCTGTTCACTTGATTGGAAAATTTGCAGAAGAAGATGGTCTCTCAGTTCTTGAAGCTTTTAAAAAAGCCCTTCACATAATCCGTGGTTCTTATGCTTTTGCCTTGGTTGATTCACAAGATCCTGAAGTCATCTATGTGGCTAAAAATAAATCACCACTTTTGATCGGTCTTGGAAATGGCTACAACATGGTCTGCTCAGATGCTATGGCCATGATTCGTGAGACCAACCAATACATGGAAATTCATGACCAAGAGTTGGTAATCGTCAAGGCTGATAGTGTGGAAGTTCAAGACTATGATGGAAATCGCCGTGAACGTGCTAGCTATACTGCGGAGCTTGACTTGTCAGATATCGGTAAGGGGACTTATCCTTACTACATGCTCAAGGAAATTGATGAGCAACCAACTGTTATGCGTAAACTCATCCAAGCCTATACAGATGAGGCTGGTCAAGTTGTCGTGGATCCAGCTATCATCAAGGCCGTTCAAGATGCAGACCGCATCTATATCCTCGCAGCTGGAACATCTTACCATGCAGGATTTGCTTCTAAGAAGATGTTGGAAGAATTGACGGATACGCCAGTGGAACTTGGAATCTCATCTGAGTGGGGCTATGGTATGCCACTTCTCAGCCAAAAACCACTCTTCATCTTTATCAGCCAGTCTGGTGAAACAGCTGATAGCCGTCAAGTTTTGGTTAAGGCCAATGAATTGGGCATCCCAAGCTTGACAGTGACAAACGTACCCGGTTCAACCCTTTCACGCGAAGCCAACCATACCATGCTCCTTCACGCGGGTCCTGAAATTGCTGTGGCATCAACCAAGGCTTATACAGCGCAAATTGCAGCCCTTGCCTTCCTTGCAAAAGCAGTCGGTGAAGCAAATGGCAATGCTAAAGCACAAGCCTTTGATCTGATTCGTGAGTTGTCTATCGTAGCTCAGTCTATCGAATCAACCCTTTCAGAAAAAGAAACCATTGATGCCAAGGTTCGTGACCTTCTTGAAACAACTCGCAATGCCTTTTACATCGGACGTGGTCAAGATTACTACGTAGCCATGGAAGCAAGTCTCAAACTCAAAGAGATTTCTTACATCCAGTGTGAAGGCTTTGCGGCAGGAGAACTCAAGCACGGAACGATTGCCTTGATTGAAGAAGGAACGCCTGTCTTGGCCCTCCTGTCAGATCCAGTCCTTGCCAACCATACTCGTGGAAATATCCAAGAGGTCGCAGCCCGTGGTGCCAAGGTTCTCACTATCGCAGAAGAAAATGTTGCTAAAGACACAGACGACATCGTCCTTACGACCGTACACCCTTACCTCTCACCAATCTCAATGGTCGTACCGACACAACTAGTCGCTTACTTTGCAACACTCCACCGTGGTCTTGATGTGGACAAACCTCGTAATCTTGCCAAGTCAGTAACAGTAGAATAAGCAAAAAAAGTCTAGTTCATCTAGGCTTTTTTGCTCTCTCTTGGTATACTTGAGTGAGGAGTATTTTTGCTTGGCTCTAATTGTTATAAGGAGAAGAAAATGAAGAAGAAAAAAAATATTATTGCTATGCTGGTTGGTATCGCCTTATCTAGTTCTTTCTTAATCCGGACAGTTTTGATTCATCAGGAGAGACAAGCGAAAAAGCAAAACATGGAACGGATTGCTGCGGTGCAAGAGACGGTTCAGTCTCAAGATCAAAAGAAAGCTGAAGAGCAGAAAGAACAATTTAAAAAGGCATTTGAAGGTATAGATAGAACTTCCATTCAAATGAAAGACTACGATAGCCACACAAAGATTAATGCGGACTATAGTTTTGGTACCAAGGATGGAGTACACTACCTAGTAGAATTAAAAACAGGGGAGAAAGTAGCTCTGGAAGGTGTGGACAAGGCCTTTCCTTTGTCTGTTAAAAACGAGGACACAAATAGTACGGAGCTTGCCCTGGTTGTCCATAAAGACCAAGCATGGTACATGATTGATACAAAGGGTGAGACGATTTACACTTTTGAACAAACAGAATTGACAGAAAACTCGAAGTTAACATTGAAAGACAATAAACTACAGGTAGAATAAACTAAGAAAGCCTAGTTGATCTAGGCTTTTTTCTAATGAGCAAATTTATTGAAAATAAAACTAATTAGTGATAAAATACCCTAAAACTAAAAGAGATAGCGAGGAAACAGGATGGTAGAATTAGGAATTTCAACATTTGGGGAAACAACAGCTCTGGAAGGGACTGGACAGATTTACAGTCATGATGAGCGCATTCGTCAGCTGGTGGCAGAGATAGAGCTGGCTGATAAGGTTGGTTTGGATGTGTACGGGATTGGGGAGCATCATCGGGAGGACTTTGCGGTATCGGCGCCAGAGATTGTTCTTGCAGCTGGGGCAGTCAATACCAAGAAAATCCGTTTGACCAGTGCAGTCAGCATTCTCTCGAGTATGGATCCAATTCGCTTGTTCCAACAATATGCAACCATCGATGCCTTGTCAAATGGACGTGCAGAGATTATGGCTGGGCGTGGTTCATTCACCGAGTCTTTCCCACTGTTTGGCTATGACTTGAAAGACTATGAAGCTCTCTTTGATGAAAAGTTAGATCTGTTTCAGCTGGCAAATGAAAACACCAAAGTGAACTGGCAGGGACAATTGACCCAAAGCATTGCTGGAAAAGAAGTTTATCCTCGTCCTGTTCAGGACAAATTGCCATTGTGGGTGGCGACAGGTGGTCATGTAGAATCAACAGTGAAGATTGCTCAGGCGGGGCTGCCGATTGTCTATGCCATTATCGGTGGCAATCCGCGTTACTTCAAGAAATTGATTCAAGCTTATCGTGAGATTGGAAGGGAGGCCGGTCATGCAGATAAAGACCTGAAAGTGGGCGCTCATTCTTGGGGTTGGATTGCTGAAGATGGCGAGCAGGCGGTGAAAGATTATTTCCATCCGACCAAGCAAGTGGTGGATGCGATTTCCAAGGACCGTCCACACTGGCAAGAGTTGACCTATGAGCAATATTTGGAGCAAGTTGGGCCAAATGGTGCCATGTTTGTGGGAAATCCTGACCAGGTCGCAGAAAAATTGATTCGCATGATTGAGGATTTAGACTTGGACCGTTTCATGCTCCATCTACCGCTTGGTTCTATGCCACATGATCAAGTTTTGAGAGCTATTGAACTCTTCGGCACGCAAGTGGCGCCCAAAGTGCGTGCTTACTTTGCCATGAAAGAGGGGATATAAAAAAATCCAATCGGCTTGATAGAAAATCTATATCAGCTTCTTTTTGAAAAATAGATGAAAATAAAAAGAATCTTTGAAAGGCTAGTAACATCAAGCTTTTCAGGGATTTTTTTCTTTATAGATATAAAAATTCCCAATCAAGTCGATAGTCAATATATATTGGGAAAAGGAAAAAAGGAATGGTAAGATGGTTTCAATCCAAATGGAAGGAGAAAGGTATGGCAAGCAAAAGAGATTTAGTCTTTAGAGCGATTCGAGGCGATGAAGTGGAAAGAGTTCCTGTGGGATTTTGGTTTCATTTTGTAACACTCGAAGAAAAGGGGCAAGGATTAAATAATCCACGTATCTTTCAAAAGAGTGTTGATGGGCATCGCAACTATGTGGAAAGGATTCGTCCTGATTTTGTCAAAATTATGAGCGACGGTTTTTTCCTTTATCCAAGTAATGTCTATAGTCCTAAGATTGCAAGCATTCAGGAGCTGACTTCTATTGAGTCGATTGGTGAGGAACACCCATGGATTCAGCAACAGGTGGAAGTGGTACAAGCGATTCGAGAGACCTTTACAGAAGAGATTGCTTCTTTCTACAATATCTTTTCACCTATCTCCTACCTCAAGCGCTGGTTTCGCTCAGAAACTTCTCGAGGAGATAGGGAAGTGGCTGACCTATTGCTTGAAAATCCTGAGCAATTCAGAGCGATTCTAGATGTGATTGCAGGAGATATTGCTATTCTAACTCAGAAAATCATCCAGCAAGGCGGTGTTGACGGGATTTACCTCAGCACCCAGGAAATTCAAGATGAGCGCATCACACCAGCACTCTACTAAACTTACATCGAACCGAGCAATATAGCAGTTTTAAAGGCAGCCAATCAGGTTGGTGGGATCAATATCCTCCATATCTGTGGTTTTGAAGGTGCGAGCAATGATGTGACGATATTTAAGGATTATCCAGCTCAAGTGGTCAACTGGGCGACTCACCATGAGGATGTTAGTTTGACACAGGGTCAGGAGTTGTTTCCAGGCAAGGCCGTTTTAGGTGGATTTGAAAATGGTAAGAAAAGCTTGCTTTATCAAGGTTCCAAGGCGGAATTGCAAAATGAAACAAGACGGTTACTGGCTGAAGCTGGTAGTAAAGGAGTTCTTCTGGGAGCTGACTGTACTGTTCCAGATGACTTTGACTTAGAGAGGTTGGACTGGATTCGGCAGGCAGCTGTTCTCTAAAAGGAGGAGCTATGAAAAGTAAAAGATGGGGCATCTTCATTGCAGTTGTCGGGTTGCTAGCCTTGGTTGCCATAAGCGTCGTAAAAAATGGGCACTGCAAAAATGGAGAGAGATGTCGTGGAGTTCAGAATTTTTCCAAGTCCAGTCTCCCTTTTCTACGCTCGAATGATATCGCAAGCAGTTTATTAGTTGAAAAAGTAAGAAATGGAGAATAGGAATGTCAGAAAAAAGAGAATGGGTTTTAAAAGCATTTAGAGGTGAAAAGGTTGATCGTGTGCCAGTTGGCTTTTGGCACCATTTCACATCCGAAGACGAATGGCTACACGGTTTCTCAAATCCAGCTATTATCGAGAAGAGTATTGAGGGCCATAAGCGCTTTATCCGAGAAGTTCAGCCAGACTTTATCAAACTCATGAGTGATGGCTACTTTGCTTATCCAAATCCAGCGATTGCCAAAGGAAAATCACTTCAAGAATTGGCGACCATTCAACCACTCGGACCAGATCACGCTTGGATAAAAGAGCAGATGGACTTGGTTAAGAAAATCAAGCAAGAGTTTACAGAAGATATTGTTGCGATTTACAATATTTTTGCTCCTGTGACCTATCTCAAGTGGCTACTAGGGGAAGTATCTGGCGGGGATGACCTTATTGCGGACTTTCTGGTGGAAGATCCTGAAGCTCTGAAGAAGGTGTTAGATGTGATTGCAGAGGATATTGCTAGTCTCAGTCGAGCTGTCATCGAAGAGGCTGGTGCTGATGGAATCTACCTCAGCGTGCAGAGTATCCAAGATCAACGAGTGTCGGCAATAGATTATCAAGCTGTCATTGCACCTAGCGAGATAACGGTTCTGGAAGCAGCTAGTGCTGTTGGTGGTGTCACAGTTCTTCATATCTGTGGCTACGAGGGGGCGCGAAATGATATTCACCTTTTTGCAGACTATCCAGCCCAAGTCTTTAACTGGGCTGTAGGACCAGAGGGGGTCACTCTCAAGGAAGGTCGCGAGATTTTCAAGGGACGTACGGTTCTTGGAGGATTCGAAAATGGCAAGACAGGCTTGCTGTATACTGGTAGCAAGGATGCCATTCAGGCTGAGGCAAAGAAACTAGTTGCAGAAGCTGGGGAACAGGGCTTAGTACTTGGGGCAGATTGTACCATTCCAAGTGATATCGCAGTTGAACGTATCCAGTGGGTGAGAGAAGCGCTTGAAAACTAAAGGAGAAAAAGATGAGTAAAAAAGCATGGATTATTGGTGGTGTAGCAGTTGTTGCAGTAATTGGGGCAACGATTATCGGGAGAAGTTTAGCTGGCGCTCCAGCCAAGGATGGAGAAACGGCTTCGTCTGCTGAAGTCATAACCTTAAAGGTTGCCCATACACAAAACTATGTACCTTATGACTTTGTCAATGAAAAAGGGGAATCAGATGGTTATGAAGTAGCTGTTTTGAAGGCTGTTGATGAGAAATTGGCAAACTATCAATTTGAATATACGGGTACCAGTGATGACGACCTCTTGATTGGTCTGGAATCAGGCAAGTACGACATTGGAACCAAGGGAGCTTGGTACACAGAAGAACGAGCTAAAAAGTTTGTCATTCCATCTGAACCGGTCGGAGCGAGCATTATCGGATTCACTGTCAGAAAAGAAGATGAACAGAAATACAAAACCATTGATGACTTTGCTAAGAATAAAGGGAAATTGGTTCCTATCTCTCCACAGAATGCTCAATGGAATGTCATCACCAGCTACAATGAAAAACATCAGGATGCACCGATTGAGCTGACAGCAGCTGAATCCTTTAAGGTGGCAGATGCCTATGCATGGGTCTTGGAAGGACGTTATGACGCCTTCTTTGATATCAAACTGTCCTTTGAAAAAGCAGTTACCGCAGAAGATGGCCCTTACCACCAATATGCGGATAAACTCAGCTGGTTCCCATACAAGGGCATTCCAACTTATCCCTTGATTCACCGTGATGAAAAGGGTGAGCAATTCGCTAAAGAATACGAAAAAGCAATCAAAGAGTTGAAAGAAGATGGCACGCTTGCTAAGCTATCTCAGCAATACTTTAAAGAAGATGTCTTTAGTTATGTAGACAAAGACTAGACCAGAAATTCCAAGACTAGAAAGGGTTTTGCATGGTTTCTTATGATTTTTCCAAGGTCTTTCAGTTTTTACCGACCTTATGGCAGGCACTTCCTATGACCTTGTCCATTCTCTTTTTTACCACTCTTCTTGGTTCCCTTTTTGGAGGTCTCTTGGCCTGGGCACAAGTAGGAGAAGACAAGAGTTTTGCAGCGATTTCCAAAGGCTATATCTTTACCCTACGTTGTACACCGCCGATTGTCTTGCTTTTTCTAGTCTTTTATGGCTTGCCAGAATTTCTGAAATGGTGGCTTGGTTTGGATATCAACAACTGGTCTAAAACTATTTTTGTTCTCCTGACGATGATTCTCTTGTTTGCGGCTATTGTTGCCGAGGTTTTCAAGGCGGCCTATCAAGCTATTCCAAAGGGGCAGACAGAGGCCGGGCTTAGTATTGGTTTGACTCCAAGTCAGACTTTTTGGAGAATCATTTTCCCCCAAGCTTTTCAAGTTGCTCTTCCCAATATAACGACCGCTATTCTCAATCTCATGCGGGATGCTGCCTTGGCCTATACGATTGGTTTCGTTGATGTTATGGGGGCAGGCAATCTCTTGATCAGTCGCAATTTAGGGAACTACTCTCTGGAAACCTACACGGCAGTTGCACTTCTTTATTGGGGGATTGCCTTGGTTATCTCTAGTTTGAGTCGTTTGCTTGAGAAGTCTTTGGAAACAAAAGGGAGGTAAGAAATGGATATAGACTATATTGTAAAGACCTTTCTGGAGACCTTGAAGGGTGTGCCAATCACCTTGGTTATCATGATTGTGGCTATGGTCTTAAGCTTTTTACCTGCTCTATTTTTAGCCTTGGGGCAGATTTACAAGATTCGAGGGGTGAGGAGTTTTTCTCTAGTCTATCTGGCTTTTATCCGAGCGACTCCACCGATTTTATTGATTCTCTTCTTTTATAGTTTGTTTCCAAGTTTGCTGAATCAATTTTTCAAAAGCATAGGAAGCGACTTTGATATTTTCAAGCTTGATCCTCTCTACTATGCTTTTGTCATTTATAGTTTGATGACAGTCGGGAGTTTGTCGGAGATTTTGCGTTCAGCTATCTTGACGGTGGACAAGGGACAACTAGAGGCAGCGCATGCGATTGGGCTGACTACAACCCAGGCCTATCTAAGGATTGTTTTTCCTCAAGCCTTGCGCTCAGCCTTGCCTAACTTGGCCAATCTGGTGATCAATATCGTCAAAGGGACCTCCCTGGTCTTTGTTATGACTATCAAGGATATCACTGCTATTGCTCGTGTGGAAGCGTCCTACGGTTACCAGTATTTCGAGTCTTATTTTGTGATCTTTTTGCAGTATATTTTGATCTGTGGTTTGATTCAGTGGGGCTTCTCCCTACTGGAAAAAGGCTATGTGAAAAAAGAAAAGAGAGCAAAAGCATCTAGCGCGCGTTTTGTATAGGAGGACAGGATGTTACAAGTAGAACATATCGCAAAAACATTTGGAGAGAGGCAGGTCCTGGAGGATGTCAATCTTCAGGTCAACCAAGGGGATGTAGTCGTCATTTTAGGACCGTCAGGTTCGGGGAAAACGACCTTTCTCCGTTGTCTCAACCACTTAGAAAAAGCTGACAGTGGCCGTTTGACCTTGGCAGGAAAGACCTATGACTTAGCCAAATTAAGCAAGAAAGACATTCTAGAAATTCGCCAAAAAACAGCCTTTGTTTTCCAACACTACAATCTTTTTGCAAATAAAACTGCTCTGGAAAATATTCTAGAAGGTCTAATCGTAGCTCGTAAAGTTCCCAAGGAAGAAGCACTTAAACGTGCAGAATCTGCCTTGGAAAAAGTTGGTTTACTGGCCTACAAAGACTACTACCCTTCCCAGCTTTCTGGGGGACAACAACAACGAATAGGAATTGCGCGTGCCATTGCCGTCAAGCCCGAGGTGATTTTACTCGATGAACCAACATCTGCACTAGACCCTGAGTTGGTTGGAGATGTTTTGGATGTTCTGAAACAGTTGGCGGGAGAAGGTGTGACCATGGTGGTCGTCACACATGAGATGGGATTTGCTAGGGATGTCGCTAACCACGTTATTTTCATGGACGGAGGCCGTATCGTAGAGGAGAATAATCCCCACGATTTCTTTAGTCGTCCACAAGAAGAACGAACCAAGCAGTTTCTGGCTCGTATCTTATCAGATGCCACCTATAGTGTAGAATATATGATTTGATAGATAAGTGCATTATGAAAGTAACTTATGAGGCAAAGTTTCAATCTATAAACTATGGAAAAAGGTGTCAGCTTGAAATGACTTTTAGAGAAAACGAGGTTTTGAACTTAGGTTGACTACTTTAGATGATTTGAGGTACTTTTTCATACACTCAAGTGGGCAATCTTATTTTAGATTTTTCATTTCTCAAAAAACTTAAGAAAAATTTAAGCTAGGAGGTGTATACTAAACCCATAAGTTAAGAAGAACTTAACTTAAACTCCTAAAACTTTTTCATAATAATCTCCCTATAAAATAAAGTCGCCCAATCAGGCGGCTTATTTTTTAATGATCAAATAATCGCTAATTCTTCAAGTTTATCATATGGTCAATAAAAGATAATAATCAATATAGAATATAATATAGCCACAGAATATTACATTTTATAATACTGATGTAATTTTATTTGGCTTATAGAGAGTAGTTATCGATAAATGAGATATCGCTGAATTTGTTTATGAAAATGACTATTAAATCTACAGACTAATAATTATTGAACTAAAATCACTTAAATAGTATAATAAGTTTTGTAAGAAAGTTGCTAGAGACTTTTGAGTTCATAATGAAAAGTGAAGGAATTTTATAGGACAAATGAATATTGATAGTATAGTTGACAAAAAATATTTAGCAAACAAAATTTTAACAGAATTAAGATACAATAAAAGATACATGTATAATTGGGTTAAATGGTTTGGGAGTACAGATAAGAACTCTCTAAAAATTAGAGAATATTTAGAAGAGGAAATTGAAAACGTTATTTATGAAATAAAAGGTTCTCGGTTCGATATAGAGAATTATTTTATCGACGCCATTCCTTTATTCAAAAAAATTAGTCGTTCTGAGGAAGAACTGAATAACAAAGATGATGAAAATTTATGTGAACGAGAAAAAAATGTTATCAGTTTTGCTGCAGAAAATAAAATAAATGGTGCCATAGAATATAATTATTTCTTACTATCTGATTTGAAAATAATGATATTAGGAGCAATTTGGGTAGAAGTTATAGGTAGAGAATTAGATAATGGACAATTATCTAATGATGTATATGCAAATCGAGTTTCTGAAAATACAAGTTCCATTTTCAAACCTTATTTTGAAGCCTATTCTGATTTTAGAGATGCAAGTTTTAAAGAAGTGAAAACATTGATTGAGAATAATAGGACTGGTATTTTAGTGCAGACAGACCTCAGTAAATGTTTTTATTCCATTAATATAAAAGAACTAGAAGATAAAATTAAAAAGTTACTTACGGCTAGCGAAGTAGGTGAAAATGTAATCAGATTAAATGATTATGTTTTTAGTGTTTTAGAGAAATATAATGATTTACAAACTGTTAAGGAGTACGTAGAAAAACTATCTTCTCAGAAAGATCAAAAAATTTTACCTATAGGTTTTTTTCCTAGTAATGTATTAATTAATATTTATCTTAAAGAGTTAGACAAAGAGATAAAATCTAGACACAATCCCATACAGTATGGAAGGTATGTTGATGATATATCTTTTGTTATCGTAAAAGAAATTAATAATGATAATAAAAATGAAATTGTTAATGATATCGAAGGAGAATTAGATAAAATAAAAGAAAAGTTAAAGAAAAAAAATATTTATATAAATCTTAATTTTGAAAAGACTCTATATTTTATTATAAGTGAGAAGAATGATATAAATTATTTGAAAAAATTTGAAAAGGAAACCTCAAGATTATCTAGTGATAATCATAGGATTATTGATCCACTAGAGTTTGAAGACGAGTTTGATAAAGCATATATTTTGACAAAAGATATTACAAAATTATCAGATTTATTTACAATATCCAAGGATAAAAAACATTTAAGCAGAGTAATTTCCACAATTTTTTATTCTATTTATGGGAGTATGAGAAAAGAAAATCATAAAAAGAATATTGAACTATCAAAAAAGTTTCTCAAATATTTTTATGATTTTGTTGATGATGAATTTTTTTTAGAACTATATGATTATTGGTATCAGTTATGTACGATAGAAAAAATTTCTCAAGATCTACAGAAGTTAGATGAAAAAGATCTAGCTAAAACTATGTTCTACAATAAACTAGAAAATATTAAATCTGTTGATGATGAATTGATAGGTACTTTTGTAAAATGTTATGAAGACTTATTAAATAAATGTTTTTTAGAAAAAGACAATGAGCTATTTGTTAGTTTACAAGATAATTTTAGAAAACCAAAATATAAATATCAAGAAAATAAATATTTACTTAACTATGAGATTCAATTAAAAGAACTATACAAGATATTCAAGTATATTGGTGAGGAAGAGTTTCAAAAATTGAAAATAGAATCTGACCAATTTAACGAACTAAATAGTTTATTCAAAAAGTGGAATGAAAATAATGGATATCCTAAAAAAATTGAAAATAAGGATGTGCTTCTAGAAGATTATGAGCAAAAATCATCTCTTCGATTTGCTCAAGCAAATATTTACTCTTCAGAAGAAAAATTAGATACATTTATGAAGACAACAGAAAATTTATCTTCACTTTCAGATATTGTAACTGTTTTAAATTTATCAGATAAATATAATGCTGATATTATTTCTTTTCCTGAGCAAGGGATCAGTATTGAAGATATTGTTACTGTAGTAAAGCATGCCGTAAAGACCAAAACATTGATAGTAGGTGGATTAGATTTTATATTTATAAACGGAAGAATCTTAAATCTAACAATTGTTATTATACCACTCAAAACAACAATTAAAGATGTTGACTATAAAGATGCTCAAATTCAACTAATTCCAAAGATATACCCTTCGCCAGACGAATACAATAAATTTAGGCATAGTAAACCCGAAAGCAAGAATCTTAATTGGAGAATGTACATTCCAAAAGAAGAATATAATCATACATTTAATTTCAGAGGATATAAGCACGCTTTTTTAAATTGTTATGAAGCAACTTCAATAGATTTGAAATATGAAATTTCTAAAGAATAACCAACTGTCATACATCTAATTACTAATAATAAAGACATAAAGTATTATTACCAGATTTCTGAGAGTCTCTCTAGAGATTTGATGGCCGTAACTAGTATAACAAATTATTCTAAGTTGGGTGGAGTTCAAATTTTTGTTCCTTATAAAGAGGAATATAAGCGTGTAGTTTCAAGTCATAAAGGATCGAAGAATACTCATGTAGATATTTGCGATATAGATTTAGATGATATAAATAATAAACGATTAAATAATCTCAATGAAAATATGAAGCAGAACCCTCCAAAATACTATTATAGAAATGTAGAGGAGTATTATGATTAGTAAAATTAAAGAGTATGGACCAATTACATTAGCGTGGTTTGGTAGTATACAATTTTTACAGCCATTGATTCCAAACGATCCTAGCAAATATATTATTTGTCAAATATTAATCTTGTTAGTTTCATTTATAATTGCATATATTTACAAGAAGAATCGATATAAATTTTTGAGTAATACACAAAAACTAAATCTAAAGATTTATTATGATGATATTTTCAAGACGAAATATAATGATTATATCCGAGTTATTGCAACCGATGATGATTTAACGGTTGATAAAACTAAAATTAGTCCAAAGTCTGTATATTCTCACTTTCTTAATAGAATTAATGTGCTTGATTTAGAAAATGTAAGGAGGGAGACTAATCGAATTGTAACAATGCAGAATAATTCTTCTGTATATTATTTAGTTAAAATTGCTGCTTTTGATGAAAATGATACAATGGTTTTAGAAGATCTCAGAGACTATTTTTCAATTCTGTATGATCTTTGCGAATATATAGAAAATAATGCAAAAGGGGAAAAAATAGTGTGCCCTGTTTTAGGAGGAAGAATAAGTTTCAAAAATTCAACACCCACTAGTTCTGATAGGCTTAACCTCATAAAATTAGCATTTGAAACATATAATTTTAAACGAGAAGTAGATATTCATATTGTCGTAAATAAGGATAATACAAGGCCTAAAAAGTATACTATTGTATAAGTGTATAAGAAAAATTTAAGTTAGGGACGGTATACTAGGTTCATAAGTTAAGAGGAACTTAACTTAAACTCCTAAAACTTTTTCATAATAATCTCCCTATAAAATTAAGTCGCCCAATCAGGCGCCTTTTTTTTGTTTGTACGGAGAGCTAATAACTTAGCAATAGAAGAAAATAGGGAAATATGGTATAATGAAACGATAGATTTTTGAATAGGAATAAGATCATGTTTGGATTTTTTAAGAAAGATAAAGCTGTAGAAGTTGAGGTTCCAACACAGGTTCCTGCTCATATTGGCATCATCATGGATGGAAATGGCCGTTGGGCTAAAAAACGAATGCAACCGCGGGTTTTTGGTCATAAGGCGGGGATGGAAGCCCTCCAAAAGGTGACCAAGGCAGCTAACAAGATGGGAGTTAAGGTCATCACAGTCTATGCCTTTTCAACGGAAAACTGGACACGCCCAGATCAAGAAGTCAAGTTTATCATGAACTTGCCAGTCGAGTTTTATGATAACTACGTCCCTGAATTACATGCAAATAATGTTAAGATTCAGATGATTGGGGAGACAGACCGTCTGCCTAAGCCGACTTTTGAAGCTTTGAAAAAAGCAGAGGAGTTGACCAAGAACAATACAGGCTTGATTCTCAATTTTGCGCTTAACTATGGTGGTCGTGCTGAAATTACGCAGGCTTTTAAGAGCTTGGCTCAGGAAGTTCTGGATGCCAAAATCAATCCTGGTGATATCACAGAAGATATGATAGGGGATTATCTTTTCACACAACGCCTGCCAAAGGATTTGCGAGATCCTGATTTGATTATCCGTACGAGCGGTGAGTTGCGTTTGAGTAATTTCTTGCCATGGCAAGCAGCCTATAGTGAGCTTTACTTTACGGATACCTTGTGGCCTGATTTTGATGAAGCATCTTTGAAGGAGGCTATTACGGCCTATAATCGTCGCAATCGCCGTTTTGGAGGAGTTTAGGAGAAGATATGACCCAAGATTTACAAAAGAGAACATTGTTTGCGGTATTGGCCCTGGCTATTTTCCTTCCAGTCTTATTTGTGGGAGGACTCTTGTTGCAGATAGGGATTGGTTTGTTAGCGATGCTGGCTGTCCATGAACTCTTGCAGATGAAGGGGCTAAAGACCATGACCATCGAGGGCGCTTTGACCCTCTTTGCGACCTTTGCCCTCACAATCCCCTTAGAAAATTACCTAACTTTTTTGCCAGTTGATGGGAATGTGGTTGCCTATAGTGTTCTGATTACAATAATGCTAGGGACGACTGTTTTCAGTAAAAACTATACGATTGAAGATGCTGCCTTTCCAATTGCTGTGAGTTTTTATGTTGGTTTTGGTTTTAATGCCTTACTAGATGCTCGGGTGGCAGGTTTTGACAAGGTGCTTCTGGCCCTCTTTATCGTCTGGGCGACTGATAGCGCAGCTTACCTGATAGGGATGAATTTTGGCAAGCATAAGTTGGCACCAAGAGTTTCTCCTAATAAGAGTATTGAGGGCTTTATCGGTGGGATTCTAGGTGCGGTACTGGTAACAGCAATCTTCATGCTAGTAGACAGCACAGTTGCTCTCCCTTATGGGATTTATAGAATGAGCCTCTTTGCCGTCTTCTTCAGTGTGGCGGGTCAGTTTGGTGACTTGATTGAGAGTGCTATGAAACGCCATTTTGGTGTCAAGGATTCTGGGAAATTTATCCCGGGGCATGGTGGTGTGTTGGATCGTTTTGATAGTATGCTAGTTGTCTTTCCTATCATGCACTTGTTTGGTCTCTTCTAAAGAAAGGAATATTGAATGATTGGATTGCTAACCTTTATCCTCGTTTTTGGGATTATTGTGGTGGTGCATGAGTTTGGACATTTTTATTTTGCCAAGAAATCGGGCATTCTAGTTCGTGAATTTGCTATTGGTATGGGCCCCAAGATTTTTGCTCATATCGGTAAGGATGGCACTGCTTATACCATTCGGATCCTTCCTCTAGGAGGCTATGTTCGTATGGCAGGCTGGGGTGATGATGCGACAGAAATCAAGACAGGAACCCCAGTCAGTTTAACACTTGCCGACGATGGTAAGGTCAAACGGATCAATCTATCTGGGAAGAAACTGAATCGAACAGCTCTTCCTATGCAGGTAACCCAGTTTGATTTCGAAGATAAGCTCTTCATTAAAGGCTTGGTCTTGGAAGAAGAAAAGACCTTTGCTGTGGATCACGATGCAACAGTTGTTGAGGCAGATGGTACCGAAGTACGCATCGCGCCTCTGGATGTACAGTATCAAAATGCTTCTATCTGGGGCAAGCTCATCACCAACTTTGCAGGTCCTATGAATAACTTTATCTTAGGTGTTGTTGTTTTTTGGATCTTGATCTTTTTGCAGGGCGGTGTTAGAGATACTCAGACCAATCTCTTTCATGTCATGCCAGAGGGAGCATTGGCTAAGGTAGGTGTAGCTGAGACCGCTCAAATTACCAAGGTCGGCTCGCATGAGGTTAAAAATTGGCAAGACTTGACCCAGGCTGTGGAAGCAGATACCAAGGACAAGACCGCTCCGACCTTGGATGTGACCATTTCTGAAAATGGTAGCGAAAAACAAGTCACTGTGACTCCAGAAGAAAATCAAGGACGTTATATTATCGGGGTTCAACCGGGGGTCAAGTCAGACTTTCTATCCATGTTTGTTGGTGGATTTACAACTGCTGCTGACTCAGGGCTCCGTATCCTTTCGGCTCTGAAAAACTTGATTTTCCATCCAGATTTGAACAAACTCGGTGGTCCCGTTGCCATTTTTAAGGCAAGTAGCGATGCTGCTAAAAATGGTCTTGAGAATGTCCTCTACTTCCTAGCTATGATTTCCATCAATATAGGGATTTTTAATTTGATTCCGATCCCGGCTTTGGATGGTGGAAAGATTGTGCTCAATATCCTAGAGGCTATCCGCCGGAAACCCCTTAAACAAGAAATTGAAACCTATGTCACCATGGCTGGTGTAGTTATCATGGTTGTCTTGATGCTAGCTGTGACCTGGAATGACATTATGCGACTCTTCTTTTAGATAATCGAGGAATATTATGAAACAAAGTAAAATGCTAATCCCTACGCTTCGCGAAATGCCAAGCGATGCTCAAGTTATCAGCCACGCCCTTATGTTGCGTGCTGGTTATGTTCGTCAAGTTTCTGCAGGTGTTTATTCTTACCTACCACTTGCTAACCGTGTGATTGAAAAGGCTAAGAACATCATGCGCCAAGAGTTTGATAAGATTGGTGCGGTAGAAATGCTAGCTCCGGCCCTTCTCAGTGCCGATCTTTGGCGTGAATCAGGCCGTTATGAAACCTATGGTGAAGACCTTTATAAACTGAAAAACCGTGAAAAGTCGGACTTTATCCTAGGTCCGACACACGAAGAGACTTTTACAGCTATTGTCCGTGATTCAGTTAAGTCTTACAAGCAATTGCCACTCAACCTTTACCAAATCCAACCTAAGTACCGTGATGAAAAACGTCCACGTAACGGCCTTCTCCGTACGCGTGAATTTATCATGAAAGACGGCTATAGTTTCCATGCTAATTACGATAGTTTGGATGTGACTTATGACGAGTACAAAGCGGCCTATGAACGAATTTTCACTCGAAGTGGCTTGGACTTCAAGGCCATCATCGGTGATGGTGGCGCCATGGGTGGTAAGGATAGCCAAGAATTTATGGCCATTACACCAGCCCGTACAGACCTTGACCGCTGGGTTGTCTTAGACAAGTCAGTTGCCTCATTTGATGAAATTCCTGCAGAAGTACAAGAAGAAATCAAGGCAGAATTGCTCAAATGGATGGTTTCTGGCGAAGACACCATTGCCTACTCAAGTGAGTCTAGCTATGCAGCTAACTTAGAAATGGCAACAAACGCCTACAAACCAAGCAATCGTGTCGTTGCTGAAGAAGAAGTGGCTCGCGTGGAAACACCAGGAGTTAAATCCATCGATGAAGTCGCAGCCTTCCTAAATGTCCCAGAAGAACAAACAATCAAAACCCTCTTCTACATGGCAGATGGAGAGCTTGTTGCAGCCCTTCTAGTTGGAAATGACCAACTCAACGAAGTCAAGTTGAAAAACCACTTGGGTGCAGATTTCTTTGACGTAGCTAGCGAAGAAGAAGTAGCAAGAGTTGTTCAAGCAGGATTTGGTTCACTTGGTCCAGCTGGTTTGCCAGAGAATGTTAAAATCATTGCAGACCGTAAGGTGCAAGATGTTCGCAATGCTGTTGTGGGGGCTAACGAAGATGGCTACCACTTGACGGGTGTGAACCCAGGTCGTGATTTCACTGCAGAATACGTGGACATTCGCGAAGTTCGTGAGGGTGAAATTTCACCAGACGGACAAGGTGTCCTTAACTTTGCGCGTGGTATCGAGATCGGCCATATTTTCAAACTCGGAACTCGCTACTCAGCAAGCATGGGTGCAGATGTTTTGGACGAAAATGGCCGTGCTGTGCCAATCATCATGGGATGTTACGGTATCGGTGTTAGCCGTCTTCTCTCGGCAGTTATGGAACAACACGCTCGCCTCTTTGTTAACAAAACACCTAAAGGGGAATACCGTTATGCTTGGGGAGTTAACTTCCCTAAAGAATTGGCACCATTTGATGTGCACCTGATCACTGTCAATGTTAAAGACGGAGAAGCGCAAACCTTGACAGAGAAACTTGAAGGAAGCTTGATGGACGCTGGTTACGAAGTTTTGACAGACGACCGTAACGAACGTGTCGGTGTTAAATTTAGCGATAGCGACTTGATTGGGTTGCCAATCCGTATTACTGTTGGGAAAAAAGCAGCTGATGGCATCGTAGAAGTTAAGATTAAAGCAACTGGTGATACCATTGAAGTTCATGCAGACAACTTGCTTGAAACGCTTGAAATCCTAAGCAAGAAATAAAAACTATAATCAGAAGAAAAACAAGGCAAAAATGTAACTAGTTTTTACCTTGTTTTTTCTATATAATGGGAAAAATGAGTAAACGAAGAGGTATAACAATGCTAAAATTTCCAAAGGATTTTGTTTGGGGTTCCTCCACTTCTGGACCACAGACAGAAGGACGAGTGATTGGTGATGGTAAGGGAGATAATCTATGGGATTATTGGTATCAGGTGGAGCCCAATCGCTACTACAATGGAATTGGACCTGATAAAACATCGACTTTCTATGAAAACTGGGAAAAGGATATTGAGCTTTTGGTAGAGACTGGCCATACAGCCTTCCGAACTTCTATCCAATGGTCCCGCATTTTCCCACAGGGCCGTGGAGAGATCAATCCTCAAGGGGTGGCTTTTTATCGTGAGGTCTTTGAAGCCATTAAGGCCAAGGGGATCCGTCTCTTAGTCAATCTCTATCACTTCGACCTGCCATTTGCCCTCCAAGAAGACGGCGATGGCTGGGAAAACAAGGCAACCGTCAAGGTTTATGAAGACTATGCTCGTTTTTGTTTTGAGACTTACGGTGACTTGGTGGACCAATGGATTACCTTTAACGAGCCCATCGTTCCTGTAGAGTTTGGCTATTTCTATGATGCCCATTATCCTCACAAGGTAGATGCTAAAGCGGCGGTTCAGGTAGCCTATCACACACAACTGGCTAGCAGTCTTGCAGTCAAGGCCTGTCATGAGATTTTGCCTGATTCCAAGATTGGGATTGTCCTCAACTTGACACCAGCCTACCCACGTAGCCAGCATCCTGCTGATGTGAAAGCTGCTCGCATTGCGGATCTCTTTCAAGCTCAATCTTTCCTAGACCCATCTGTTTTGGGAACTTATCCAGAAGAACTAGTGGAAATTTTAGCTGAGCATGATTTGCTGCCAGACTACACAGTTGAGGAGTTGGAAGTCATTCGGGAGCATACGGTTGACTTCCTTGGAGTCAACTACTACCAGCCTTTGCGTGTCATGGCGCCACGTTTTGCCAAACATCCTGACAGCCCGCTCTTGCCTGAGCATTTCTATGAGCCTTACGTCATGCCAGGTCGTAAGATTAACCCCCACCGTGGTTGGGAAATCTACGAGCAAGGGATTTACCATATTGCCCAAAACATCAAGGAAAACTATGGCAATATTGAGTGGATGCTGACAGAGAATGGTATGGGTGTTGAGGGGGAAGAAAAATTCCGTGAGAATGGCATGATTCAAGACGACTATCGTATTGACTTTGTCAAAGGGCATTTGCGTGAACTCCATCGTGCCATCGAAGATGGTGCTAACTGTAAAGGTTACTTAATCTGGACCTTTATCGATTGCTGGTCATGGCTCAACAGCTATAAAAACCGCTATGGTCTGGTCGAATTAGACTTGGAAACGCAAGAACGTCGCCTGAAGAAATCAGGCCACTGGTTCAAAGAACTCAGCGACAATAATGGATTTTAAGAATAAAAAGAGTGAGATGCCAAGTGAGATGTCATCTCACTTTTTAATATGTGACTACGGATCAGTATAGTTTTATCTACTACAAGTATGATAAAACCTTTCTATCTAAATCGCAAGGGAAATGGTACTAGCTATATATTTTCTTTAATTATGGTAAAATAGTAAGAGAATAATGTGAGGAAATTGAATGTCAAGTAAGTTTGAAATTTTAATGAATCAACTAGGAATATCTGATCAACTTAGACAGGATCCTGCTCTTATTGATGCAAGCATTGAGCGTGTCGTGGTTCATAAAATTAGTAAGGTTTGGGAATTTCATTTTGTATTTTCTAAAATTTTGCCTATTGAAATCTTTTTAGAGTTAAAGAAAGGGTTGAGTGAAGAATTTTCTAAGACAGGGAATAAAGCTGTTTTTGAAATCAAGGCGCTCTCTCGAGAATTTTCTAATCAACTCTTACAGGCCTACTACAAGGAGGCTTTTTCTGAAGGTCCATGTGCAAGCCAAGGATTTAAATCTCTTTTTCAGAATTTGCAAGTTCGTGCGGAGGGAAATCAGCTCTTTATTGAAGGTTCAGAGGCGATTGATAAGGAACACTTTAAGAAGAATCATCTTCCGAATCTAGCAAGGCAACTTGAAAAGTTTGGTTTCCCAGCTTTTGTTTGTCAGATAGAAAAGAATGATGCCCTTACACAAGAGCAGCAGGAAGCTTTTCATACGGATAATGAGCAGATCGTTCAAGCTGCCAACGAAGAAGCCCTGCGGGCTATGGAACAACTAGAACAAATGGCTCCTCCGCTGGTAGAAGAGAAACCAGCCTTTGATTTTCAGGCTAAAAAGGCTGCGGCCAAGCCAAAACTAGATAAGGCAGAAGTTACCCAGATGATTGATGTGACAACTGAGGAAAATCGTTTGGTCTTTGAAGGGGTAGTCTTTGATGTCGAGCATAAAGTGACCAGAACAGGTCGTGTCTTGATTAACTTTAAGATGACGGACTATAGTTCAAGTTTCTCTATGCAAAAATGGGTTAAGAATGAAGAAGAGGCTCAGAAATTTGACCTCATCAAGAAGAATTCTTGGCTCCGTGTTCGTGGGAATGTAGAGATGAATAACTTTACACGAGATTTAACCATGAACGTGCAGGACGTGCAGGAAGTTGTTCATTATGAGCGGAAGGATTTGATGCCAGAAGGTGAGCGCCGGGTTGAGTTTCATGCCCATACTAATATGTCAACCATGGATGCTCTTCCTGAGGTAGAGAAAATCGTTGCGACAGCTGCTAAGTGGGGACATAAGGCGGTTGCTATCACGGATCATGGCAATGTTCAGTCCTTTCCACATGGCTATAAGGCAGCCAAGAAAGCGGGAATCCAGCTGATCTATGGAATGGAAGCTAATATCGTTGAAGACCGTGTTCCTATTGTTTATAACGAAGTGGAAATGGACTTATCAGAAGCAATCTACGTGGTCTTTGACGTGGAAACGACGGGGCTTTCAGCTATCTATAATGACCTGATTCAGGTTGCGGCATCTAAGATGTACAAGGGCAATGTCATTGCCGAATTTGATGAATTTATCAATCCTGGTCATCCCTTGTCAGCTTTTACTACTGAGTTGACTGGAATTACAGATGATCATGTCAAAAATGCCAAACCACTGGAACAAGTTTTGCAAGAATTCCAAGAATTTTGCAAGGATACGGTCCTAGTTGCCCACAATGCCACCTTTGACGTTGGCTTTATGAATGCCAATTATGAGCGTCACGGTCTGCCTAAAATTAGCCAGCCAGTTATCGATACGCTCGAGTTTGCTAGAAATCTCTATCCTGAGTATAAACGTCATGGTTTGGGGCCGTTGACCAAGCGTTTTGGTGTGACACTGGACCACCACCACATGGCCAACTACGATGCGGAAGCTACTGGTCGTTTGCTCTTTATCTTTATCAAAGAGGTAGCAGACAAACATGGTGTGACGGATCTAGCTAGACTAAATATTGATTTGATCAGTCCAGACTCTTATAAAAAAGCTCGGATTAAGCATGCGACCATCTATGTCAAGAATCAAGTAGGTTTAAAAAATATCTTTAAGCTGGTTTCTTTGTCCAATACCAAGTACTTTGAAGGGGTGCCCCGGATTCCGAGAACGGTTCTAGATGCTCATCGGGAGGGCTTGATTTTGGGCTCAGCCTGTTCAGAAGGTGAAGTTTTTGATGCAGTCGTTTCCCAAGGTGTGGATGCGGCGGTTGAGGTAGCCAAGTATTATGACTTTATCGAGGTTATGCCACCAGCTATCTATGCTCCATTGATTGCCAAGGAGCAGGTCAAGGATATGGAGGAACTCCAGACCATTATCAAGAGTTTGATAGAGGTGGGAGACCGCCTTGGCAAGCCTGTTCTGGCTACGGGAAATGTCCATTATATCGAACCAGAAGAAGAGATTTACCGTGAAATTATCGTCCGTAGTTTGGGACAGGGTGCGATGATTAACCGAACTATCGGTCATGGTGAACATGCCCAACCAGCTCCGCTACCTAAGGCTCATTTTCGAACAACCAATGAGATGTTGGATGAATTTGCCTTCTTGGGAGAAGAATTGGCCCGTAAACTGGTTATTGAAAACACCAATGCCTTGGCAGAAATATTTGAGTCTGTTGAGGTTGTTAAGGGTGACTTGTACACGCCTTTCATCGACAAGGCTGAAGAAACGGTTGCTGAGCTGACCTATAAGAAAGCTTTTGAGATTTATGGAAATCCGCTGCCAGATATTGTTGATTTGCGGATTGAAAAAGAATTGACTTCTATTCTGGGGAATGGATTTGCCGTGATTTACCTGGCATCGCAGATGCTGGTACAACGTTCCAATGAACGGGGCTACTTGGTTGGTTCTCGTGGGTCTGTTGGGTCCAGTTTCGTTGCGACCATGATTGGAATTACGGAAGTTAATCCTCTCTCTCCTCATTATGTTTGTGGTCAGTGTCAGTATAGCGAGTTTATCACAGATGGTTCTTATGGTTCCGGTTTTGATATGCCCAATAAGGATTGTCCAAACTGTGGTCACAAACTCAGCAAAAATGGGCAGGATATTCCGTTCGAGACCTTCCTTGGTTTTGATGGGGACAAGGTTCCCGATATTGACTTGAACTTCTCGGGAGAAGACCAGCCTAGCGCCCACTTGGATGTGCGTGATATCTTTGGTGAAGAATATGCCTTCCGTGCAGGAACGGTTGGTACGGTAGCTGCCAAGACTGCCTATGGCTTTGTAAAGGGCTACGAGAGGGACTATGGGAAGTTTTATCGTGATGCAGAGGTGGAACGCCTTGCTCAAGGTGCGGCTGGTGTCAAGCGGACTACAGGACAACACCCAGGGGGAATCGTTGTTATTCCTAACTACATGGATGTCTACGACTTTACGCCTGTTCAGTATCCAGCAGATGACGTGACGGCTGAATGGCAAACGACTCACTTTAACTTCCACGATATCGATGAGAACGTCCTCAAACTCGATGTACTGGGGCATGATGATCCGACCATGATTCGGAAACTGCAGGACTTGTCTGGTATTGATCCTAATGAAATTCCTATGGATGATGAAGGCGTGATGGCACTCTTTTCAGGGACTGATGTTCTTGGCGTGACTCCTGAACAAATCGGAACGCCGACGGGCATGCTAGGAATTCCAGAATTTGGAACCAACTTTGTACGTGGGATGGTAGATGAGACGCATCCGACGACCTTTGCGGAGTTGCTTCAGCTGTCTGGTCTGTCCCACGGTACCGATGTGTGGTTGGGAAATGCCCAAGATTTGATCAAGCAAGGAATTGCGGACCTATCAACCGTTATCGGTTGTCGGGACGATATCATGGTTTACCTCATGCATGCGGGTCTCGAGCCTAAGATGGCCTTTACCATCATGGAACGGGTGCGTAAGGGATTATGGCTGAAGATTTCCGAAGAGGAGCGAAATGGCTACATTGAGGCTATGAAGGCAAATAAAGTGCCAGAGTGGTATATCGAATCCTGTGGGAAAATCAAGTATATGTTCCCTAAAGCCCACGCGGCGGCCTACGTTATGATGGCTCTTCGTGTAGCTTACTTCAAGGTTCACCATCCGATTTATTACTACTGTGCTTACTTTTCTATCCGCGCCAAGGCCTTTGATATCAAGACCATGGGAGCGGGCTTGGATGCCATCAAGCGCAGAATGGAAGAAATCGCTGAAAAACGGAAGAACAATGAAGCCTCTAATGTGGAGATTGACCTCTATACAACTCTTGAGATTGTCAATGAGATGTGGGAACGTGGTTTCAAGTTTGGTAAACTCGATCTCTACCGTAGTCAGGCGACAGAATTCCTCATTGATGGGGACACTCTCATCCCGCCATTTGTAGCAATGGATGGTCTGGGAGAGAACGTTGCTAAGCAGTTGGTGCGTGCGCGTGAAGAGGGAGAATTCCTCTCCAAAACCGAACTGCGCAAACGTGGTGGACTCTCATCAACCTTGGTTGAAAAGATGGATGAAATGGGCATTCTCGGCAATATGCCAGAGGATAATCAGTTGAGTTTGTTTGATGAGTTTTTCTAAAATATAGAAAGAGGTTTTTATGAAACTTACCATTTCCGCTCAGGATAAGCCAGCGCAAAGGGTGTTTGATTACCAGCTGGATCTTGACCCTGATACGATTTTGAAAATGACCGCTTTGATTTGTGGTACTGTGGCAGCAGTTAGCCTGCTGTCCTTGTTTAAAGAAAAATAGAAAAGGAAGAATAAAATGGTTTTACCAAATTTTAAAGAAAATCTAGAAAAATATGCGAAATTGTTGGTTGCGAATGGAATCAACGTGCAACCTGGTCACACTTTGGCTCTTTCTATCGATGTGGAGCAACGTGAGTTGGCGCATTTGATCGTGAAAGAAGCTTATGCTTTAGGTGCACATGAGGTTATTGTTCAGTGGACAGATGATGTGATTAACCGTGAGAAATTCCTCCACGCGCCGATGGATCGTCTGGACAATGTGCCAGAATACAAGATTGCTGAGATGAACTATCTCTTGGAGAACAAGGCTAGCCGTCTCGGTGTCCGTTCATCTGATCCAGGTGCCTTGAACGGAGTGGACGCTGACAAGCTTTCAGCTTCTGCTAAAGCGATGGGGCTGGCGATGAAGCCAATGCGTATCGCAACGCAATCCAACAAGGTTAGCTGGACTGTAGCAGCCGCTGCTGGACTTGAGTGGGCTAAGAAAGTCTTTCCAAATGCTGCGAGCGACGAAGAAGCGGTTGATCTCCTTTGGGACCAAATCTTCAAAACTTGCCGTGTTTACGAAGAAGATCCCGTGAAGGCTTGGGAAGAGCATGCAGCTATCCTTAAGAGCAAGGCAGATATGCTTAATAAGGAGCAATTTTCAGCCCTTCATTACACAGCGCCAGAGACAGATTTGACACTTGGTTTGCCTAAGAACCACGTTTGGGAATCAGCTGGTGCTGTCAATGCACAGGGAGAAGGCTTCTTGCCCAATATGCCGACAGAGGAAGTCTTCACTGCGCCTGATTTCCGTCGTGCAGAGGGCTATGTAACCTCTACAAAACCACTTAGCTACAACGGAAATATCATCGAAGGGATTAAAGTGACCTTCAAGGATGGTCAAATCGTAGACATTACTGCTGAAAAGGGTGATCAGGTCATGAAAGACCTTGTCTTTGAAAATGCTGGTGCGCGTGCCTTGGGTGAATGTGCCTTGGTACCAGATCCAAGTCCAATTTCTCAATCAGGCATTACCTTCTTCAACACCCTTTTCGATGAGAATGCTTCAAACCACTTGGCTATCGGTGCAGCCTATGCGACCAGCGTTGTTGGTGGAGCAGAGATGAGCGAAGAAGAGCTTGAAGCTGCAGGACTGAACCGTTCAGATGTTCACGTGGACTTTATGATTGGCTCTAATCAAATGGATATCGATGGTATCCGTGAGGATGGAACACGAGTTCCTATCTTCAGAAATGGAGACTGGGCTATTTAAGGAGTTACAATGCTTGGAAGTATGTTTGTTGGTCTCTTAGTGGGACTTTTAGCAGGTGCTTTGACCAATCGCGGAGAAAGCATGGGATGCTTTGGAAAAATGTTTCTCGGCTGGATTGGTGCCTTTCTGGGTCACCTGCTCTTTGGAACTTGGGGACCAATTCTAGCGGGAACAGCTGTTATTCCTGCTGTTTTGGGTGCTATGCTTGTCTTAGCTATTTTCTGGAGACGAGGAAGTTAAGTTCCTAAATCTGAAAAGAAAAGGAGGTTGGTCATTGAACCAGCCTCCTTTTGAGTATGATATAATAGTTCTATGAGATTAGATAAATTTTTAGTTGCCTGCGCTGTGGGGAGTCGAACTGAGGTCAAAAACTTGCTCAAGGCTGGGCGCGTGACGGTAAATGGTAAAAAAGAAAAATCAGCAAAACTGCAAATAAATGAAGAAAAAGATGAGATTCGCTTTGATGGCCAAGTGCTGGAGTATGAGGAGTTTGTCTACTACATGATGAACAAGCCCCAAGGAGTTATTTCAGCGACTGAGGATTCTAAACACAGAACAGTGTTGGACTTGTTGGATGATATTGCTCGGACCAAAGAAGTTTTTCCAGTAGGGCGCTTGGATATTGATACGCATGGTCTTCTGCTCTTGACCAATGACGGCCAGCTTGCCCATTCTCTTCTTTCGCCTAAACGTCATGTGGATAAGACTTATCTAGCTCAAGTCAAAGGTATTATGACCCAAGAAGATGTGGAGACATTTGCCAAGGGCATTCCTCTCAAAGACTTTACCTGTCAGCCTGCTAGACTGGAGCTTGTATCGGTAGATCCAGAAAAAAATCAAAGTCTGGTTCGTGTGACCATTGCTGAAGGTAAGTTTCATCAGGTCAAACGCATGGTGGCATACTGTGGCAAGGAAGTGGTGGACCTACAACGTTTGACGATGGGGACTCTAGTTTTGGATGAGAACTTAGAACGAGGAGAATGGCGTCGCCTGACCAAGGAGGAATTAGAGAATCTCCTTGCTAGTATTGCTTAGTTTGGATTATGTTAGAAAAGGTGAGGAGAATGTCCTTACCTTTTTCGTTTTTCAGTTGCTTCCTTTGTGAAAAGAGTTATAATAGACAGTAGAATAAAAGGAGGAATCTATGAACGCGATTCAAGAATCATTTACAGATAAATTATTTGCCAACTATGAAGCAAATGTCAAATACCAAGCGATCGAAAATGCTGCCAGCCACAACGGAATTTTTGCAGCCCTAGAGCGTCGCCAGAGCCATGTAGACAATACACCTGTTTTCTCATTCGATTTGACCAAGGACAAGGTTACTAACCAGAAAGCGTCTGGTCGTTGCTGGATGTTTGCAGCTCTCAACACCTTCCGCCACAAACTTATCTCTCAGTACAAGCTTGAAAATTTTGAGCTATCACAAGCCCACACTTTCTTCTGGGACAAGTATGAAAAATCTAACTGGTTCTTGGAGCAAGTAATTGCAACTGCAGACCAAGAATTGACGAGCCGCAAGGTTAGCTTCCTACTCCAAACCCCTCAACAAGACGGTGGTCAATGGGATATGGTCGTTGCCCTCTTTGAGAAATACGGTGTTGTTCCTAAGTCTGTTTATCCTGAGTCCGTTTCTTCTAGCAGCAGTCGTGAACTTAATGCCATCCTTAACAAATTGCTTCGTCAAGATGCCCAAATCTTGCGTGACTTGCTCGCTTCTGGTGCAGACCAAGCGACTATTCAAGCTAAGAAAGAAGACCTCTTGCAAGAAATCTTTAACTTCCTTGCTATGTCACTAGGACTTCCACCACGTAAATTTGACTTTGCTTATCGCGATAAAGACAACAACTACCAAAGTGAAAAGGGTATCACACCACAGGAATTTTACAAGAAATATGTCAATCTTCCTCTAGAAGACTACGTTTCTGTTATCAACGCCCCAACTGCTGACAAGCCTTACGGTAAATCTTACACAGTTGAGATGTTGGGAAATGTGGTTGGTAGCCGTGCAGTTCGCTACATCAACGTTCCGATGGAACGCTTGAAAGAATTGGCGATTGCCCAAATGCAAACAGGTGAGACTGTTTGGTTTGGTTCAGATGTCGGCCAGCTCAGCAACCGTAAAGCTGGGATCCTTGCGACAGATGTTTATGACTTTGAATCAAGCATGGATATTCAACTCACTCAAGACAAAGCTGGACGTTTGGACTATAGCGAAAGCTTGATGACCCACGCCATGGTCTTGACAGGTGTGGACTTGGACGAAAATGGCAAGTCAACCAAGTGGAAGGTTGAAAACTCATGGGGAGACAAGGTCGGTACAGATGGTTACTTCGTTGCCTCAGATGCTTGGATGGATGAATACACCTATCAAATCGTTGTCCGTAAGGAATTGCTGACAGCAGAAGAACAAGCTGCCTATGAAGCAGAACCAATCGTACTCGCACCATGGGATCCAATGGGTGCCTTGGCAGAATAAAGCATAAAGAAAAGAGGTTAGGGAATCCTAGCCTTTTTTTAACTACTTCTTAAAGTGGTGACAGATGATGCTTGTCAATTAAGTCCTTCTTAGTTTGAGTATTTAAGTGACAGAGAAAAGGATATGTGTTACTATAGTAGTACAAAAGTATATCGGAGTAGAAATGAAGTATTTAAATAGTCAAGACATCAAGGATCGTCAACGAAATATCAGCGACATTAAACCCTATAAAACAACCAAGGAAATCGTCGTTTCAAATATCTTTACCTTCTTTAATGCCATGAACTTGGCTCTGGCAGTTCTGGTAGCCACAACCTTGCGATTTGAAAATATGCTCTTTTTAGGTGTGATTGCTATCAATACAGCCATTGGGATTTTCCAAGAAGTGCGTTCAAAAAATGCCTTAGAAAAGCTAAGTTTGCTTGGTAAAAGTAAGTACAAAGTCAATCGAGATGGTCAAACAATCGAGATTGATCCAGAGGACATCGTTCTGGGTGAGTACCTGCATCTCAATCTGGGTGATCAGGTGCCTGTCGATGCGGAAGTACTTGAAGGGAATATTGAAGTTGATGAGTCCTTGCTGACTGGTGAGAGTGATTCAGTCTGTAAAGCGGTTGGTGACCAGTTGATGAGCGGAAGCAATGTCGTCAGCGGTACTTGTCTGGTTACGGCAACGGCTGTAGGCCCAGATAGCTATATTAACAAACTCGCAAAATCCAGCAAGGAATTCAAAAAATACCCTTCTCAACTGCGTGATTACATGGATAAGATTTTAAAAATCGTCTCCATCTTGCTGGTGCCAGTTGCCATTCTGCTCTATGTCAGAGGTTTTAGTCTAGGACGGTCTTATGTTGAGATTGTCTTGGGAAGTTCAGGTGCCTTGGTCGGCATGATTCCAGAGGGTTTGATTCTACTAGTCAGTGTGTCTCTGGCGGTAGCGGCCATGAAGCTGGCGAAAAAGAAGGTTTTGGTGCAGGAACTATATTGTGTGGAAACCTTAGCGCGAGTAGATGTTCTTTGTTTTGATAAGACTGGGACCATCACGACGGGGAATATGAAGGTCCAAGAAATGGATGCTAATGTAGCAAAGACACTGTCTTCTTATCTGGCTTATTTTGAGGATGAAAATGCAACTTCCCGAGCTCTGAAGACTTACTTAACTTGTGAGAAGAAGTGGGAAGTTCAAGAAGTCGGTGCCTTTTCAAGCAAAAACAAGTATTCCTTTGTCCAAGTAAAAGAGGGTGGGACCTATTTCTTTGGAGCCTATGAATTTCTAGGATTTACCCAGCCGATGGATGCCTACTATGAAGATCTAAAACAGCAAGGTTTTCGAATTTTGTCCCTTGCTCATAGCAAGGATCAGATTACGCGTCCAGCGAGTATGGAACTACTGGGTCATGTGGTTCTGTCAGATGAGATCAAGGACAATACCAAGGAAACCTTTGACTATTTCGAATCTCAAGGTGTTGAAGTGAAGATTATCAGCGGTGATAATCATGTGGCTGTATATGGGGTGGCTCGTAAAGCAGGTTTTAAGGAGGAAGCGCGGACGATTGATATGACCAAGGTGAGCGATGATGACTTTGAAAGAGTGGTCTTGGAACATGATATCTTTGGACGCGTTACACCTGAGCAGAAAGAAAAGATGGTGACCGTTTTGCAAAAGGCTGGTAAAACAGTTGCTATGAGTGGTGATGGAGTCAATGATGTTCTGGCTCTCAAGAAAGCAGACATCAGCTTTGCTATGAATGGTGCTACGAGTGCAGCTAAAAGTGTATCCAATATTGTTTTCCTGACAGATGACTTTGCAGTTTTTTATGATATCTTGATGGAAGGTCGCCGTGTCATCAATAACATCCAAAAGGTCGCCTCTCTCTTTCTAACAAAGACTTTCTTCTCCATCGTTTTTGCGATTTTGAGTGTGGTATTTGGTTTGGAATTTGCCTTTATCCCCATTCAGTTTACAATCATTTCAGCCATTACGATTGGGATTCCATCTTTCTTCCTAACTTTTGAGTCCAATAAAGAAAAGGTCAGCACACATTTTATGCGAGATATTTTGACCAATGCTGCGATTGGCGGTGGCATTCTGGTTGCTAGTGTACTCCTGACTAACTTCTTTATCACTGTCCCAGGTCAGGTCAAATTTATTTGCTTCCTCCTTGCTTTGGTCAATGGTCTGTGTCTAGTTGCCAAGATCAGCATTCCCTTTAATCGATACAAACTAGCCTTGCTCACACTTTTGAGCCTTGCAGCCCTTGTTGGCGTACTTGCCAATACCTTTATCCTGCAAGGAACTTTTGTGCCTTTAGAAACCAGCCAAGTCGTCTATGTAGCCAGCCTAGCAGTGGCGATTGGAGGCTTGCATTATCTTACTAGGAGAAAAAGTTGATACACAAAAAGAATCAGGTTTAGTCCTGATTCTTTTTTATCTATATTCTCGATGGCTTGGATTACATGATACCGAAGAAACGAGCTGCAATACCTACTGCAAAGAGAGCAAGGATGATTGCGATTGGTGATACTTTTTTCTTAAGCAACCACATGCAAAGGAAAGTAAGGAGAAGTCCCATCAATCCTGGAATCAATGAGTTCAACTGACCTTGAAGGGTTTGTGGTTGAATCTTATCTAAGCTCAATCCACCAAGTGCTTGACCAAGGATACCTTTCAACTCAGCACCTGATACAGGTCCTTCTGGGAAGTTGATGTAAGCACCTTCTGCCAATTGTTTACCTGGAAGGTTCACAGTAAAGTTGATAGACACCCAACGTTGTACAAGAACGGCAAGGATGAACATACCAAGGATAGATGCTCCTTTAGTGATGTCTTTCAAGATACCACCAGACATGTCTTTAGTGATTTCAGATCCAGCTTTGTAACCGAACTCTTGTGTATACCATAGGAAGGCCATACGGATAGCATTCCATCCGAAGAAGAAGAGAAGAGGACCAACAATGTTACCAGATGCAGCAAGTGATGCACCAAGGGCTCCAAGGATAGGACGAACTGTAAACCAGAAGACTGGGTCACCGATACCAGCAAGAGGTCCCATCATACCGATCTTAACCCCTTGGATAGCTGCGTCGTCGATTTCAACACCGTTAGCGCGTTCTTCTTCAAGTGCAAGAGTAACCCCCATGATAGGAGCAGCTACGTATGGGTGAGTGTTGAAGAACTCAAGGTGACGCTCAAGAGCAGCCGCTTGGTCTTCTTTTTTAGTGTACAATTTTTTGATAGCTGGGATCAAAGAGTAAGCCCAACCCAAGTTTTGCATACGTTCGTAGTTCCAAGAACCTTGAAGGAATTGTGAACGCCACCAAACTTTTTGACGATCTGATTTTGATAATTGAATTTTTTCAGCCATGATTGTTCCCCTTTCTAGTAGTCTTCTAGGATATCACCGATTGGGTCGTTAGAAGTCGCAGCTCCGCCGCCACCGTTTCCACCTTGTTTTGTAAGGTTAAGGTAGATGAAGGCAAGGGCAACACCGATGACACCAAGGGCAATCAAAGTCAATTGAGAAATCGCAGCAAGTGCAAAACCGATAGCGAAGAATGGCCATACTTCACGAGTTGCCATCATGTTGATAACCATAGCATAACCAACGGCAACGACCATAGCACCACCGACAGCCATACCACCGTTCAACCAGTCTGGCATCAATTTAAGAGCATCTTGAACGGCAGAAGCTGGGATAGCGATAAGGAAGGCAGCAGGGATTGCAATACGAAGACCTTGAAGAAGAAGTGCAACAAAGTGAGCACGCTCAACAGCCGCAATGTTTCCGTCTTTAGCAGCAGCATCAGCAGTGTGAACCAAACCAACTGAGATTGTACGAACAATCATTGTCAAGAAAAGTCCAGCTACGGCAAGAGGGATAGCTGTTGCAGTTGCAACGGCGATACCTTCAGTAGTAAAGTTACCACCTTTAATCAAGATGATCGCTGCGGCAACAGATGCAAGAGCAGCGTCAGGAGCTACGGCAGCTCCGATGTTTGCCCAACCGAGGGCGATCATTTGAAGAGATCCACCAAGCATAACCCCTGCTTCGAGGTTACCAGTTGCAAGTCCGATAAGGGTACATGCGACGATTGGTTGATGGAATTGGAATTGGTCGAGGATACCTTCAAGACCTGCAAGGAAGGCAACAACTACAACCAAGATAGCAGAAATGATTGAAATATCTGACATGGTTTTATTCCTTTTCTATTTAGTTTTAATAAAGTACTTAATCCTGTTTTCAAAAATGATAGAAACAGATTAAAATTATTGAACGTTTGCTTTGTTAATCAAGTCAAACAAATCTTTTTTCGTGTCGTTTGGTACTTTACGTACGTCAAATTCAACACCGAGGTCACGCATTTTTTCAAATGTTGCAACGTCTTCTTTATCCATAGACAAAACGTTGTTAATCATTGTTTTACCTGTTGAGTGAGCCATAGAACCAACGTTAAGGGTTTTGATTGGCACGCCACCTTCGATAGCACGAAGTGCATCTTGTGGAGTTTCAAACAAGATAAGGGCATGAGTGTCACCGAAACGTGGGTCTTTTGCAACGTCGATCAATTTTTGAATTGGAACAACGTTTGCTTTTACTCCGTTTGGAGCTGCTTGTTTGATCAATTCTTTACGCAAATCGTCGTTTGCGACATTGTCTGAAGCAACGATGATACGATCTGCTTTTGAATCTGGTGTCCAAGCAGTGGCAACCTGACCGTGCAGGAGACGAGTGTCTAGACGAGCAAGGTTGATTTTCAGTTTACCGTCACCGATAACTGTTCCTTCTGGAATAGCAGCTTGGGCAGCAGGAGCAGCTGCAGCAGTTGCAACTTCCTCAACTGGGTTAAGCTCTTCTGGAAGAGCCTTGATGCCATCTTTGGCTTCTTTAATGATGTTCGCAGCGACTTTTTCCACACCTGCATTAGCGTCCATAAGGCGCTCTGTGTAGGCTTGGATCAACATCGGCAAGTTCAGTCCTGTGATGATGGCAAATTTACGTTCTGGATTTTCTCCCATCACGCGGCTAGCTTGGTTGAATGGAGATCCACTCCAAAGGTCAGCCAATACTAGAACCTCATCTTCTGCGTCAAATGCAGCAACAGCGTTATTGATCTTAGCGTATAGATCATCTGGACCTTCGTTTGGCATAAAGGTTACAACTTGAACCTTTTCTTGTTCACCAAAGATCATAGATCCGGACTGATGAATACCCGCAGCAAATTCGCCGTGGCTCGCAATAATGATTCCGATACTCATTATTGTCATTCCTCCTTTAAAATGTTTGACTATTTGTTTAAGAAAACTTTAAGCCTAACTTTAAGTATAAACCGTTTTCAAACAAAAATCAACCATTTCTTATAAATATGTATTGGTTTTCAATGAAAACTCGCTTACAAAATGTTAATATATAAAACTTTTTGTAGAAATGTTTAAAAAGATAAGGGAGTAATTTAATATAAAAAAATGAAAACAGGTCGATTAATTGAAAAATTGTGAAAATCAAAAAAGCTAGCACAAGCTAACTTTTTGAGTGTCATAGGAACAAATCTTGTAGGGTATGGGCAACACCATCTTCATCATTTGTCAGAGAGAGTTGCTCATCTGCATATGGTAGCAAATCGGGATTGGCATTCTTCATAGCATATCCCTTGCCTGCAAATGCCAACATTTCGGTGTCATTGTGCTCATCACCGAAGGCAATCAAATCTTGTCTGTCACGGTTCATAACATTGAGCAAGTATTCTAAAGCAAAGGCTTTGTTGACCCCTTTTGGTGTACATTCGAGAATGTTGAGAGGGCCTCCCCAGGTATTGATTGCTAGTTGGTGTTGGTAAAAACGATTCATCTCATCTGCTAGCGCGTATTTATCATCGACTCTTGTTTGCAAGAGGATACAGTTAGGGTCCTTGGTCACCAATTCAGATTTGAATTGATTTTCTGGTTGGAAATTTTCTACACCAAATAGTTTGGGATTGGCAATTTCTTCATTAGGAGCCGTGATATAAAATTTCTTGCGGTATTCTCCTGCAATAAAGTCGGCTTGGATATCCTCTTTGCGTTTGACCATGTCTAAGAGGTATTTTTTGTCCAAGGTCAAGCACTTTTCGTGTTCCCAAGTCTGTCCTGGTAGATGGGTAAGAGAACCGTTGAAGTTGATCATAGGTGTGTGCAACTCTAGTTCCTGATAAAATTCTTTTGCCATACGGTAAGGGCGCCCAGTAGTGATGATGACATGGTGGCCTTTTTCAGCAATTCGTTTAATTGTGTTTCGAGTAAAATCTGAAATCTTACTCTCTGAGTTGAGCAGGGTTCCGTCCAAATCGACGGCGATAATTTTTTTAGTCATATAAACCTTCCTAGTAGATCCCTGATAAGATGTCTACTATTATATCAAAAAGAAAGCAGAAAAACAGGCTTGAAACAAAAAATAAAAATTTCATTTTGTTAAATAAATCAAACAAACATATTGAAAAGGTGAATGATAAATGATATAATACTCTCATTGTTCGTAAAAAACAAAAGGAGATTAAACATGGACAAACTATTTAAACTAAAAGAGCACGGGACAGATGTCCGTACAGAGGTGCTTGCTGGTTTAACAACATTCTTTGCAATGAGTTATATTCTCTTTGTAAACCCTCAAATGCTTTCACAAACAGGGATGCCTGTCCAAGGTGTGTTCTTGGCAACGATTATCGGTTCTGTAGTTGGTACTTTGATGATGGCTTTCTATGCTAATTTGCCATACGCCCAAGCACCAGGTATGGGACTCAATGCTTTCTTCACATTTACAGTTGTATTTGGGATGGGCTATACTTGGAAAGAAGCTCTTGGTATGGTCTTCATTTGTGGAATTATTTCACTGATTATTACCTTGACAAATGTTCGTAAAATGATCATCGAATCTATTCCTACAACACTTCGTTCAGCTATTTCCGCTGGTATTGGTGTTTTCCTTGCCTATGTTGGGATTAAGAATGCTGGTCTCTTGAAATTCTCAATTGACCCAGGTACTTATACTGTAGCAGGTGAAGGAGCAGACAAGGCTCAAGCTGCACTTACTGCAAACTCAGCAGCCGTTCCAGGATTGGTAGACTTCAATACTCCAGCAGTATTGGTGGCTCTTGCTGGTCTGGCTATTACCATCTTCTTTGTTGTTAAAGGCATCAAAGGTGGAATCATTCTTTCTATTTTAACAACGACTGTGCTTGCCATTGCTGTTGGTGTTGTGAAATTATCAGGGATTGACTTCGCTAGCAACAATCTTTCATCAGCAGTTAATGACCTTGGGACTTTGTTTGGTGCCGCTCTGGGCTCAGAAGGTCTAGGATCTTTGATTTCAAACACTTCACGTTTACCAGAAACCTTGATGGCTATTCTTGCCTTCTCACTAACGGATATTTTTGATACAATTGGTACTCTTATCGGTACTGGTGAAAAAGTTGGTATCGTTGCGACAAGTGGTGAAAACCATGAGTCAGTTAAATTGGACAAGGCTCTTTACTCTGACTTGGTGGCGACTTCAGTAGGTGCCATTGCAGGTACTTCAAACGTTACGACTTATGTTGAGTCTGCGGCGGGTATCGGCGCTGGTGGACGTACTGGTTTGACAGCCCTAGTAGTTGCGATCTGTTTTGCTCTCTCTAGCTTCTTTAGCCCACTTCTAGCGATTGTTCCGACAGCTGCAACAGCGCCAATTTTAATCATCGTCGGAATCATGATGCTTTCTAACTTGAAAAACATTCCTTGGGATGATATGGCTGAAGCGGTTCCTGCCTTCTTCACATCTATCTTTATGGGATTCAGCTACTCTATCACACAAGGTATTGCTGTTGGTTTCTTGACTTATACCTTAACAAAAGTTGTCAAAGGTCAAGCCAAGGATGTGCACGTGATGATTTGGATTTTGGATGCCTTGTTCATCCTGAATTATATCAGCATGGCGCTATAAGCTATAAATGGTATAATAGAAAAAGGGGAATCTCCCCTTTTTATTATAAGGAGGTATATCATGAAGAAAAAAAGTATCTGGCAAGAAATTCTGGATAGAGGAATATGGGTGTTGATTTTTTTAATAGGATTGCTGTTATCCCAACTTCCTTTAATTTTATCTGCCCTTTTATCCGCTAGACAATTCCCACTCCTCCAGTCAGGACTCTTAGTGGCTTTGCTGTCGGTTGTTATTCTAACTGTTTTTATCTTTAGTGCGCGAAAAACAGAGATTGCGAGCTTCAATCTTTCTTTTTTCAAGGCAAAAGATCTGGCCCGCTTGGTTTTGAGTTATTTGGTTATTTTTACAAGTAACTTATTCGGCTCTGCTTTGCTTCGTCTGATGAATGAATCTACGACCAGCAACCAATCAACTATTAATAATCTGGTTCAGAATAGCTCGCTGATTTCCAGTTTTTTCTTACTGGTTCTGATTGCTCCCATTTGTGAGGAAATATTGTGTCGTGGAATTATCCCTAAAAAGATCTTCCGTGGGAAGGAGAAGTTGGGTTATCTTGTAGGTGCAGTCGTCTTTGCCTTGCTCCACACACCGACCAATCTGCCTTCTCTCCTTATCTATGGAGGAATGTCGACAGTTTTAACTTGGACAGCTTACAGAACAGAACGCTTAGAGATGTCGATCTTGCTTCATATGATTGTCAATGGTATTGCCTTTTGTTTGCTGGCTTTACTGGTTTTGATTAGTCGAAATGTAGGCTTGCCTTTCTAAACCATTTCCTTACTTGGAAAAGATAAATGCTAGCGTATCCATCTTTTTCTTTTTATGGTAAAATAGAGAAATAATGTGGTGAAAAACCTTGAGGAGTGACCTTATGTCCAATAAAGCTAGTCAGGCAAAAACAGCCATTTGCGGAATTATCAATGTAACCCCAGATTCCTTTTCGGATGGTGGGCAGTTTTTTGCTGTTGACCAGGCTCTTCAGCAAGCCCGTAAATTGATAGCAGAAGGAGCGAGCATGCTAGATATCGGTGGAGAATCAACTCGTCCGGGCAGCAGCTATGTTGAGATAGATGAGGAAATTCAACGTGTCGTTCCAGTCATCGAAGCTATCCGTGAGGAAAGTGATGTCCTCATTTCCATCGATACTTGGAAAAGTCAGGTGGCAGAGGCTGCCTTGAAAGCTGGTGCCAATTTAGTCAATGATATCACGGGTCTCATGGGAGATGAGAAAATGGCGGATGTGGTTGCTAAGGCTGGAGCGAAAGTGGTTATCATGTTTAATCCAGTCATGGCTAGACCTCAGCACCCTAGTTCGCTCATATTTCCTCGTTTTGGATTTGGGGATCCTTTTACAAATGAAGACTTGGCGTACTTTGAACAACTACCAGTAGAAGATTTGATGACCGCGTTCTTTGACCGCGCTCTAGCAAGAGCAGAAGAAGCTGGGATAGCAAAAGAAAATATCCTGCTAGATCCAGGGATTGGCTTTGGTCTGACCAAAAAAGAAAATCTGCTCCTTTTACGTGATTTGGATAAACTACACCAGCAAGGCTATCCAATCTTTCTCGGAGTTTCGCGTAAGCGATTTGTCATCAATATCCTAGAAGAAAATGGTTTTGAAGTCAATCCTGAGGCCGAACTTGGTTTCCGAAATCGGGACACCGCTTCGGCTCATGTGACTAGTATCGCTGCGAGACAGGGTGTCGAAGTGGTGCGCGTGCACGATGTAGCCAGTCATAAGATGGCAGTTGAAATTGCGTCAGCCATTCGTTTGGCAGATGATGCGGAAAATCTAGATTTAAAACAATATAAATAAGATGAAAGAAATTGAAAACAATCAGTGGATTGCCCACTATCGGACGGACCAACCGCATTTTGGCTTGGAGCGAATGGTAGAACTCCTAGCCCTGCGAGGTAATCCCCATCTCAAACTCAAGGTTATCCATATCGGAGGGACCAATGGCAAGGGATCTACCATTGCTTTTTTGAAAAAGATGCTGGAAAAGCTAGGTCTGAGAGTTGGTGTTTTCAGCTCGCCCTATCTCATTCATTATACAGACCAGATTAGCATCAATGGGGAATCCATCCCAGAAGCGAGGCTAGAAGCCCTCATGGCAGTTTATCGCTCTTTGCTTGAGGGGGAGAGGAGCGTTGCATTACAAGGAACGACTGAGTTTGAGATTATCACAGCCATAGCTTATGATTACTTTGCCTCAGAGAAAGTAGATGTGGCTATCATGGAAGTCGGCATGGGTGGACTTCTGGATAGTACCAATGTCTGTCAGCCAATTCTGACAGGAATTACGACCATTGGACTGGATCATGTGGCCCTACTTGGTGACACCTTGGAAGCCATAGCAGAGCAGAAAGCTGGTATTGTCAAACAAGGGATTCCTTTGGTGACAGGATGCATTGCTCCAGAAGCCTTGGCTGTTATCGACCATATGGCAGAAGCTAAACATGCACCGAGACTTGCCTACGGAGCAGATTATCAGGTTCGTCATCAAGAAAGTGTGGTGACGGGTGAGGTCTTTGACTATACAAGTGCTGTCAGACAAGGTCGCTTTCAGACAGGTCTGCTTGGCTTGCACCAGATAGAAAATGCGGGGATGGCGCTTGCTCTCCTAGACACTTATTGCCAGGAGACTGGGCGAGAATTAGCAAATAATGTCTTGGTTGCTCAAGCTTTGAAAGAAACCAGATGGCCAGGGCGTTTGGAGGTTCTGTCTAGCGAACCCATGATGATTTTGGATGGGGCTCATAATCCCCATGCTATCAAGGCTTTGTTGACTACTTTACAAGAACGTTTTGTTGACTATCATAAGGAAATTCTCTTTACCTGTATCAAAACCAAGGCTTTGGAGGATATGCTGGATTTGATAGAAACGGTGCCAGATAGTCAACTGACTTTAACCTGTTTTGACGATAGTCGGGCGACGGATGAAAGAGTATTGAAAGAGGCAGCTGAGTCTAGAAATCTCAACTATCAAAGTTGGCAGGATTTTCTAGAGCAGAAATTGACAGATAAAAAAGAAGAGAAACAAACAGTTAGGATTGTTACGGGCTCCTTGTATTTCTTGAGCCAAGTGAGAGCCTATCTGATGGAGAGGAAGAACGAGAATGGATATACAAAAGATCGAAACGGCTGTAAAAATGATTATTGAGGCCGTCGGTGAGGATTCTAACCGAGAGGGCTTGCAGGAAACACCTGCTCGTGTAGCCCGTATGTACCAAGAAATTTTTTCAGGTCTTGGTCAGACTGCGGAGGAACATTTGTCAAAATCCTTTGAGATTATTGATGACAATATGGTAGTGGAAAAGGATATCTTTTTCCACACCATGTGTGAACACCACTTCTTGCCCTTTTATGGTAGAGCGCATATTGCCTATATTCCAGATGGCCGTGTGGCAGGCTTGTCCAAGCTAGCCCGTACGGTTGAAGTCTACTCTAAAAAACCACAGATTCAAGAACGATTGAATATTGAAGTGGCTGATGCCTTGATGGACTATCTAGGGGCTAAGGGAGCCTTTGTTGTTATTGAAGCAGAGCATATGTGTATGAGCATGCGTGGTGTCAGAAAACCAGGCACTGCAACCTTGACAACAGTAGCTCGTGGCGTATTTGAGACGGATAAGGACCTCCGAGATCAAGCTTATCGTCTAATGGGACTATAATACTCTTCGAAAATCAAATTCAAACCACGTCAGCTTCTATCTGCAACCTCAAAACGGTGTTTTGAGCAGCCTGCGGCTAGCTTCCTAGTTTGCTCTTTGATTTTCATTGAGTATAAAAAGAATCCGCTTCATGCGGATTTTTCTAGAAAGGAATCATTATGGATCAACTGCAGATTAAAGATTTGGAAATTTTTGCTTATCACGGGCTTTTTCCTAGTGAAAAAGAGCTAGGGCAAAAGTTTGTCATTTCGGCGACCCTATCCTATGATATGACCAAGGCAGCGACAGACTTGGATTTGGCGGCTTCTATTCATTATGGGGAACTTTGTCAGCAGTGGACAACTTGGTTTCAGGAAACCACTGAGGACTTGATTGAAACAGTAGCCTACAAACTAGTTGAACGTACCTTTGAGACCTATCCTCTTGTCCAAGAAATTGAGTTGGAACTCAAAAAACCTTGGGCTCCAGTGCATTTACCGCTAGATACCTGCTCGGTGACCATCCACCGTCGTAAGCAACGGGCTTTTATCGCCCTAGGAAGCAATATGGGGGATAAGCAAGCAAACTTGGAACAAGCTATCGACAAACTGCGAGTTCGTGGTATCCATATTCTCAAAGAGTCCAGTGTCTTGACGACGGAGCCTTGGGGTGGTGTGGAACAGGATAGTTTTGCCAATCAGGTGATTGAAGTAGAAACCTGGCTACCCGCACCAGTCTTGTTAGAAACCTTGTTAGCCATTGAGTCAGAAATGGGACGAGTGAGAGAAGTGCATTGGGGGCCTCGTTTGATTGATTTGGACTTGCTCTTTGTAGAGGACCAGGTCATTTACACAGACGACCTCATCTTGCCTCATCCTTATATAGCAGAACGCCTCTTTGTTCTTGAGCCGTTAGTGGAAATAGCTCCCCATTTTATTCATCCAATCTTAAAACAACCAATTCGCCACTTGTATCAAGAATTGAACAAATAGAAAAAAACTCTAGTTCCTCAGCAGTTTGCGCCGAGAAGCTAGAGTTTTTAAAATAGGTCATTTTCTTCAGGAAGGAGGATGGTTTCTTTCCCGTCCATGTCTAAAACAAGAACTCGAGGAGGGTAAAGAGGGTCGAAGGGATGATTAAAATCAAAGTCGATACTAGTTGGCAGGTGCTGGCTAGAGAAATGGAAGGTAATTGTCCCCTTGTTATTGAGAAGTTGAAATTCAAGTTCTTCTTCTAATTCAAAGACATTTTTCAAGAAATGATCGATAATATACCACAAAGAGTCGATGACATCGTCAGGTAGGCTGGTCACAACACCAAAACTAGCAGAACGCCTCTGAGTATTTGTAAAAGCCATAATTATCCCCTCCCTCTTTTATTTTTCCTTATCATACAGCAAAATATCTCAAAAATCAAGAAATCGTACTCGCTTTTTCAAAATGGGAATAGGTTGTGAAATTTTTTCAAAGTTTCTCTAAAAAATACTTGAAAGTGTTTACAATAAGTGATAAAATGGAGTAAGCAGATGTATGAAAGCGAAATTTTCAATATAGAAAGGAAACAGAATGAACACAGATGATACAGTAACGATTTATGATGTTGCCCGTGAAGCTGGTGTTTCCATGGCAACTGTTAGCCGTGTAGTGAATGGCAATAAGAACGTCAAAGAGAATACTCGTAAAAAAGTTCTAGAGGTGATTGATCGTCTTGACTACCGTCCAAATGCGGTAGCGCGTGGCTTGGCCAGCAAGAAAACCACGACAGTTGGTGTTGTGATTCCAAATATCACCAATGGCTATTTTTCAACCCTAGCCAAGGGGATTGATGATATTGCAGAGATGTATAAGTACAATATCGTCCTAGCCAACAGTGATGAAGACGATGAAAAAGAAGTTTCAGTAGTTAATACTCTCTTTTCAAAACAGGTTGACGGGATCATTTTTATGGGCTATCACTTGACTGAAAAGATTCGTTCAGAATTTTCTCGATCTCGGACACCAGTTGTCCTTGCAGGAACAGTGGATATCGAACACCAGTTGCCAAGTGTTAATATTGACTACAAACAAGCAACGATTGATGCAGTAACTCATTTGCTTCAGGAAAATGAAAAGATTGCCTTTGTCAGTGGGCCACTTGTTGATGATATCAATGGTAAAATTCGATTGATTGGTTACAAGGAAGCCTTGAAAAAGGCAGGAATCCCTTATAGCGAGGGCTTGGTATTTGAGTCTAAATACAGCTATAATGATGGCTATGCCTTGGCAGAGCGCTTGGTTTCTTCACAGGCTACAGCCGCGGTTGTGACAGGTGATGAATTGGCTGCGGGTGTGTTAAATGGCTTGGCAGATCACGGTATTTCTGTACCAGAAGAGTTTGAAATCATCACGACAGATGATTCTCAAATTGCACGATTCACTCGTCCAAACTTAACGACAATTGCTCAACCTCTATACGACCTTGGTGCTATCAGTATGCGTATGTTGACCAAGATTATGCATAAAGAAGAGTTGGAAGAACGTGAAGTTCTCCTGCCTCACGGTTTGACAGAACGTCGTTCGACACGAAAACGTAAATAGAAAAAATCAGGGAATCGAGAAGATTTCCTGATTTTCAATTTTAACCTTCCATGTAATTGCGAAGTTCTTGTCCTTTTAGCCCAGCGTTGATAGCAATCAATAATTTGAGGCGAGCTTTTTGAGCATTGAGTTCTTTGACAAAGAAAACGCCAGACTCTTGTAATTGAACTCCTCCGCCCGGATAGGCGTAAACGGGCTCTGCAATTCCGTTAAAGCATCGTGAGACCAAGGCGACTGGAATGTCTTTTTGGAGGAGACTTTCTAATTTTTGAGCTGTTTCTTTGGGTACATTACCTGCTCCAAAAGCTTGAACGACTAATCCATCTAGGTGATCTAGGTCAAGCATGTCAATCAGCTCATCGGTCATTCCTGCATAAGCGGAGATGATGGGAACCAGACCTTGAATATGTTCGAGATCAAAACGGACACGAGGCTCAGCTGTTTTGAAGTAGAGGATTTCTTGCTTCATGATGAGACCGAGAGGCCCGTGAGTAGGAGTTTGAAAGGTACCGACGTTGGTCGTATGGGTTTTGGTAACATACTTTGCTGCGTGAATCTCATCATTCATGACGACCAGCACACCCTTGTCGGCTGCTTTGTCATCGCTGGCGACTCGTAAAGCACTCAGATAATTATAAACTCCATCACTACCGAGTTCGTTTGAACTACGCATAGCTCCTGTTAGAACAATGGGCATGTGTGGGATTTCCATGGTATCAAGAAAGTAAGCTGTTTCTTCTAAGGTATCTGTACCATGTGTGATGACAACTCCATCGTAGTTATTAGCTTCCTCTTTAATTTTATGATAGAGCGCAAGCATATGCTTGGGTTTGATATGGGGACTTGGCAGGTTAAAAAGGTCTAGGGCATGAACCTCAATCCCTTCAAGTGGATTGGATACATGGTTCATGGGATTGTCCTGGCTGGTCACAACTGCGCCAGAGGCGTCTGCTTGCATGGAAATAGTCCCACCTGTATGTAAAACAAGGATTTTCTTAGGCATGAATTACTCACTCTTTCTGAAATGTGGTATAATCATTGTAACACAAAAGGGGAGAATGGGATAGGATGGAAGTCAAAGCTGTTTTTTTTGATATCGATGGAACGCTAGTCAACGATCGCAAGAGTGTTTTGAAATCCACTAAGGACGCGATTAAGATTGTTAAAGAGCAAGGGGTGCTTGTTGGAGTGGCGACAGGACGGGGGCCTTTCTTTGTCAAGGAATTGATGGAAGATTTAGATCTGGATTTTGCAATAACTTATAACGGACAATATATCTTTAATAAAGAAAAAGTTTTATTTGCTAGTCCGATTGCTAAGTCAAGCCTGCGTCAATTGATTGCCTATGCTAAAAAAGAGCGAAAAGAAATCGCTCTTGGAACCGAGCATGCTGTTGTTGGTTCGAAAATTATGTCATTTGGTCTCGGCTCCTTTTCCCAATTGGTTAGCCGTTTCATTCCAACTGGCTTAACAAGAACCGTTAGCCGTTCCTTTAATCGAATGGTTAGTAAGGCAGTCCCTCAAAAGGAAGATGACCTACTTCGTTTGATCAATGAGCCAATCTATCAAGTGTTAATGCTGATGACTCCTGAAGAATCTGAGAAAGCTGCAAGTGATTTTGAAGATTTAAAATTAACTCGAAGCAATCCCTTCGCTGCGGATATCATCAACCAAGGAAATTCCAAACTAGAAGGCATTCGCCGAGTCGGGAAAGAGTATGGTTTTGATCTCAACCAAGTCATGGCCTTTGGTGATTCCGATAATGACCTAGAAATGTTGGCAGGTGTCGGTATGTCAGTCGCTATGGGAAATGGTAGTAGCAGCGTCAAAGAAGTTGCCAAGCACATTACTGCAAGTAACCAACAAGATGGCATCCATAAGGCGCTCGAGCACTTTGGTGTTTTGGCTTCAGAAAAAGTGTTTGTCAGTCGAGACTACCACTTTAATAAGGTCAAGACCTTCCACCACATGATGGATGAACGGACTCAAGAAGAGCCGCAAGAATGGGATATTGAAGGGGCGACTCATCGTGCAGACTTTAAAATTGAAGAATTAGTAGAGTTTGTCCGCGCGGCAAGTTCTTCGGAGGAAGAATTCCAAAACTCCCTTGCAAGCATGCATGAGGCACTTGACAAGGCGGCAGAAAAGGTAAGGCAAAAAACGCCTGCCCAAAAAGATCTAATCGGGCAGGTTGATGCCCTAATCGATACACTGTATTTTACTTACGGCAGTTTTGCCCTGATGGGAGTGGATCCAGAACGCATCTTTGATATTGTGCATGAGGCAAACATGGGGAAGGTTTTTCCTGATGGAAAAGCCCATTTTGATCCAGTTACACATAAAATCTTAAAACCGGATGACTGGGATGAAAAATATGCTCCAGAACCTGCTATCAGAAAGGAACTGCAGCGTCAGCTCAAGGCTTATGAGCGACATAAAGAGAGAAATAAGTAAGAAAAAAGGGAGCCTAGCAGGCTCCTTTTGTGTTCCTATAATGTTTTTTCTTGTTCTCTCACGACCAGCAAATCAACTTTTGCGTGGCGGAGGATGTATTCAGATGAAGAGCCAACCAAGAGGCGTTCAAAGGCATTAAGACCTGTTGCACCGACGAGAATCAAGTCAACATTTTCTGCGTCTGGAATGGTACGGGCAAGGAGAGTTTTTGGATTTCCCATTTCGATGACGGTATGAATATCGGTCACACCCGCATCTTTTGCACGTTTTTCGTACTCTTTCATCAAACTTTCAGCGTCGACTTGGAGTTCTTCGTAAACTTCAGCATCAAAGGTAGACACGCTTTGAAGAGCGCGTGTGTCAATAACATGGGCAATGGTGAGTTTGGAATCATTGCGTAGAGCAGTGTAAACACCTTTAACAAAAGCCAAGTCTGCCTCTTTAGAACCATCAATTGCAACCATAACATTTTGGTAACGTTGTGCCATAATGAAACCTCCTGAAATTTTCTTACTTTTATTGTAATCCTTTTCACTAAAGAAGTAAAGTAAAAATCATATTTAAATAAATATTATCGGAGATTCGATTTGGTGGAGATATGTTAAAATAAAAGAAAACGGGATAGTAGGAAACATAGTGAGGGGGATGAGAAAGTATGAAAGATTTTGTTCAAGCTTCTAAAAAAATAAGTCTTCTTTATCATGGAATTATCCTTGCGTCACTTGTAGGAGAAGTAGTGATGCTTTGGCAGCTGGAAAGAGTCGTGCCCGTTCTCTATCCAGGTTTTGTTGGCTTTCTTCTCTTTCATTTAGTCTACCACATCATTTTATTTGTGATTGCAAAGAGAAGTGGTCGCTTGGACTATTTGGTCACGTGGGGGCTCTTTCTCATGTTTAATCTTTTGTATGATTCCTTTTTAGCATTGGTCTTCCTAGGTTTGTCTTTTGGTATGTGAAAAATGATTCTTCCTTCTAGTTATTTAGACGGTGAGAACCTAGTCGTTGTGAGTTTTTTCTTTGTTTGCTCATTTCAGGAAACTTGTCGCAATCCCTTTCTAGTGGTATAATGTTACTATCTCGATGAATTGAGGAAACAAGATGAAAGAATATAACAAGTCTAGTAAGTTAGAGCATGTTGCCTATGATATCCGTGGCCCTGTTTTGGAAGAAGCCATGCGTATGCGAGCAAATGGTGAAAAGATTTTACGTCTGAATACAGGGAATCCAGCAGAATTTGGCTTTACAGCGCCAGATGAGGTCATTCATGACTTGATTATGAATGCGCGTGATAGTGAGGGATATTCTGACTCCAAAGGGATTTTCTCAGCCCGTAAGGCCATCATGCAGTATTGCCAACTGAAGAACTTCCCCAATGTGGACATTGATGATATCTACCTTGGAAATGGTGTCAGTGAGCTGATTGTTATGTCCATGCAGGGGCTTTTGGATAATGGCGATGAGGTCTTGGTGCCTATGCCAGACTATCCTCTCTGGACAGCCGCGGTCAGCCTAGCTGGGGGAAATGCCGTTCACTATATCTGTGATGAAGCTGCAGAATGGTACCCTGATATTGACGATATCAAGTCAAAAATTACTTCCAATACCAAGGCCATCGTCCTTATCAACCCAAATAACCCAACTGGAGCCCTTTATCCTAAGGAACTTTTGTTGGAGATTATTGAGATTGCCCGTCAAAACGATTTGATCATCTTTGCGGACGAAATCTATGACCGCATGGTAATGGATGGACATGTACACACGCCTGTGGCAAGCTTGGCACCAGATGTCTTCTGCGTCAGCATGAATGGTCTTTCAAAATCGCATCGTATCGCTGGTTTTCGTGTAGGTTGGATGGTTTTGTCTGGACCTAAGACCCATGTTAAAGGCTATATCGAAGGTCTCAATATGCTGTCCAATATGCGCCTTTGCTCTAATGTTTTGGCCCAGCAAGTTGTACAAACATCACTAGGTGGGCACCAGTCAGTGGATGAATTGCTCCTTCCAGGTGGACGGATCTACGATCAAAGAAACTTTATCTATAATGCCATTCAAGATATCCCAGGTTTATCTGCGGTCAAGCCAAAGGCAGGTCTTTATATCTTTCCTAAAATCGATCGCAATATGTACCGCATCGATGACGATGAACAGTTTGTCCTTGATTTCTTGAAGCAGGAAAAGGTTCTCTTGGTTCATGGTCGCGGCTTTAACTGGCAAGAACCAGACCATTTCCGCATTGTTTATCTTCCTCGTGTAGATGAATTAGCACAAATCCAAGAAAAGATGACTCGTTTCTTAAAACAGTATCGTAGATAAGGGTTCTATAGGGTTCAGCTAGATTTTAGCGTTTTATCTCAGAGAAAGCGAACGTTTTTATGATTTAAACGTTACCTCTCTGAGATTTTTATTTTCTTGGAAGAATACTGGGCAGGTATAACATCTTAAAAGATTAGAATTTATTATTAGAATCTTTAATATTACAAACATTAGTAACTATGAACTACAAGAGTAAAGATGAATAGTGGAGAATAGGTAGATAAAATGATAACTATGAGAGAGATTCTTGAAAAATTTGATGAAAGTTCCAATGATATTAAGTTTTTAGAATTTAATAAAAAAATAACGGATACTATAGAAACACCACAAGAACTGAAGTTTATCTTAGAACATTTTTCTTATATAACTGTTAATGGTTATTTAAAGATTTTGGGGAATGACTCAGAGAATGGATTCATCTATTGTAATGAATTGTTTTCAAAATGTTATAATCCTAATCGTTGTTTGATAGCTTATGATATTTTGGGTGGTCTATTTGCAATAAATATTGAAAAATTAAATTCAATAGAATATTTTACCCCCGATACATTAGAATGGGAGGATTTGGAGATAGATTATAAGGGATTTTTATATTGGGTGACTACAAATCAGTTAGACCTATTTTATCAAGAACTTATAGTATCAGATTTGTTCAAATTAGATTTATCGCTTGAAACGAATGAAGTTGTTTTGACCTATCCATTTATGTGGTCAATGGAGTACACTCCATCAGGTGCAGTTAGAAAAATAGTTCCTTTTAAAGAATTGTTAGAAATGAATGCTGATTTTTGCAGACAGTTTGGGATATGAAATCGGTGGATTCAATATAGGAAATGTATGTTAGCAAGAATTATTTTTTACTGATTTATTCGCATCTGAAGAGAATGTTACTCTTAACTGTTTCTGATAAGGGCTTTCATAGGAAAAGCTAGAAAACATTTGCTTGGAGCTATTGACAAAAGTGGCAGAATCAGATAGAATAGTAAAGTATGTTTAGTAACTGATCACTTTATAGCCGGCTAAACGAATACAAAATCTATGAGGAGGTATTCATCGTGAAACGTACTTATCAACCAAGTAAACTTCGTCGTGCGCGCAAACACGGATTCCGTAACCGTATGTCAACTAAAAACGGTCGTCGCGTATTGGCAGCTCGTCGTCGTAAAGGACGCAAAGTTTTGGCTGCTTAATCCAAACGAATTCAATAAAGAAGTCAGTAGGAACTCGAGTCTACTGGCTTTTCTTTTTTCCTATAATATCAGTCTGTAAATGCTTTATATTTTTTCTGAAATAATGTATAATGTTTCATATACTATAAAAATGGAGAACAGTTATGAAGAAATCAAAAGCCCTCCTACTAGGGGCTGGAATTTTGAGTGCAAGCTTCTTGATGGTGGCTTGTAGTTCGGCACAATCAAATACAGATAAAACCTACTCATATGTATTTGCTAGCAATCCAGATACATTAGACTATATCACTTCGACACGTGGTTCGACTTCTAGCATTACGACAAACTTGATCGATGGTTTGTTGGAAAATGATAAGTACGGCAACCTCGTTCCTTCTATGGCGGAGTCATGGACAGTATCAAAAGACGGTTTGACCTATACCTACAAAATCCGCCAAGGGGCTAAGTGGTATACCTCTGAAGGAGAAGAGTACGCTGAAGTGACAGCCCATGACTTTGTGACAGGTCTCAAGTATGCAGCGGATAAAAAGGCTGAGAACTTGTACTTGGTACGGGATTCAATCAAAGGTTTGGCAGATTATGTCGAAGGGAAAACATCTGACTTTGAGACGGTTGGAGTCAAGGCAGTGGACGACTATACTCTCCAATACACCTTGAACAAGCCAGAGTCTTATTGGAATTCAAAGACAACAGGGGGAATTTTGAGTCCTGTCAATGAAGCCTTTTTGAAATCTAAGGGAGATGATTTTGGAAGTGTTACCCCATCTAGTATCCTGTCAAATGGGCCATACTTGTTTAAGTCTTTCACATCAAAATCTTTAATTGAGTTTGAAAAGAACCCTAATTACTGGGATAAGGACAACGTCAAGATTGAGAAGGTAAAACTTTCCTTCTATGATGGTTCAGACCAAGATAGTTTGGCTCGAGGATTCTTAGAAGGCAACTACACAGATGGCCGTATCTTCCCGACAAGCTCTGTCTTTGACCAGTTGAAAAAAGGGAATGAAGATAAGATTACCTATACTCCTCAGGATGCTGTGACTTTCTACTATCTCTTCAATGTCAACCGTCAAAGTTACAATCAAACCATGAAACAGACGGATAAAGAAAAGACGGATTCGCGTCTAGCTATGCAAAATAAGGACTTCCGTCAGGCGATTAACTTTGCCTTTGACCGTCATGCCTACGCTGCCCAGACAAATGGAGAAGATGGAGCTGATCGTATCCTTCGAAACACAGTCACACCAAGCAACTTTGTTCAAATCGGTGGGAAAAACTTTGGAGATGCTGTCAATGAAAAGATAGTCAACTATGGTTCAGAGTGGGCTAATGTCAATCTAAACGACGCTCAGCCCGCCTTCTTGAATGCTGACAAAGCCAAGGCAGAATTTGCCAAAGCCAAAGAAAGTTTACAAGCAGAAGGTGTGACCTTCCCAATCCATTTAGACATGCCAGTGGACCAGACTGCTAAGTTGGACGTACAACAAGCCAGTTCTTTCAAGCAGACGGTTGAGGAGACACTTGGATCAGATAATATTGTTATCGATGTGATTCAACTTTCTCCAGACGAGAAAGACAATGCAACCTTCTTTGCTGACACAGCTGAACAAAAGGACTATGACATCGACATCTCAGGCTGGAGCGGAGATTACTCTGATCCTAAGACCTATCTTGACCTCTTGGATCCAGACTCTGGTTCTCAGCTAAAAAATCTTGGCTTGACTCCAGGAAAAGACAATGATGTTAAGGAAAAAATCGGTCTCTCTACCTACAAGAAGTTGTTGGATGAGGCAGATAAAGAAGTTGAAAACACTCAGGTTCGCTATGAGAAATTTGCCGAAGTTCAAGCTTGGCTAACAGATAGTGCTCTCTTTCTGCCGGTTCAAAGTGGAGGAGCTAATCCAATCTTCCGTAAGACTGTACCGTTCACAGGAGCCTTCTCATTTGTCGGACACAAAGGGGATGCGGACAACTACAAATACCTTGAGTTGCAAAAAGATCCCGTGACTGCGAAACAGTACCAAGAGCTTTATGAAAAATGGCAAAAAGAAAAAACTGAGTCCAACAAAAAAGCCCAAGAAGATCTAGCTAACCACATTCAATAATATTCCTAGTCATGCTTTTTAGTTAAGCATAGTGGCTGGATTCAGAAAAAGGCCCCACCAGACGCTTTTTGGTTCTGGTAGGGCCTTTTCTTTATTCTTTTAAGTGATATGAGTAGCTAGCGACAACGACGTCCTGGTGCCAACGAAGGGCGTATTTGAGTTTGAGGCTCATTTGATTGTGCAGGATATTTTGCCAAGGTTTGTTAGGAATAAACTGTGGTACAAGGACTGTAACGGTGTAGTTTTTTTGCTTAGCTTCTTGGGCGATTCGTTTGACATACTTAACACTAGGGGTGATGATGTCGCGGTAACTGGTATTGATATTCTTCAGAGTGATATTTGGGAAGTAGTCGGCAAATTCCTGAAGAATTTCTTGGTCTTTTTCTGCCGTTTCTTTAGTAGAAATGTGCATGGCTAACACTTCATCACCGATACTTTGAGCGTAGTTAATGGCTCCGACACTTACTCGAGTAACATTCCCTACTAGAACAAGGACAAGGTTGCCGTCATAAGTGCGCTTTTCAATTCCTTCGTAGAGTCGTAGCTGTTTTGCCACTTTTTGGTAATGGCTGTGAATGGACAAAAAGAGGAAAGTAAGAACTAGGATAATTGGGAAGAATGGCCAGATATCACCCAGTCTGAAGAGGAGTAAAATGAGAACGATAGCATAACAAATGATGGCCCCAAGGATATTAGCAAAGGCTGGTTTTAAAAAGTTTGCTCCTTTTTCCTTTTTCCAATGGCGAATCATCCCAGTCTGAGAAAGGGCAAAGGGAACGAAGACACCGATAGTATAAAGAGGAATCAGGCGTTCAGTATTCCCGTTAAAAATGAGAAGAAGGATCATAGCTCCAAAAGCCAGAGTTAGGATACCGTTGGAGTAGCCAAGGCGATCCCCCTTTTCCATAAAGAGATGGGGCATGTACTTGTTTTTAGCCATATTGTAAGCCAGCATAGGGAAGGCTGAAAAGCCAGTATTTGCAGCTACAGCTAGAATTAAGGCTGTCGAGAACTGGAAGAGATAGTAGCTAGCATGACCAAAGAATGAATCACCAAGAATGCCCTTGGCCATTTGCGAGAGGATGGTTTCTCCGTGTTGAGGCGTGATACCCATCCAGTAGTTTAGGAAGGTAATGCCTGCAAAAAGAAATCCTAAAATCAGCGACATGATGGTCAAGGTCTGAGCAGCATTCTTTTCTTTCGGAGTTTTGAAAAATGGTACCGCATTTGAAATAGCCTCAACCCCTGTCAGAGAGGCAGAGCCACTGGTAAAGGCTCTCAATAGGAGAACGATGGAAAGGCTCGGAACAGTTTGTCCAATGGTTGAAGTCGCCTGATAGTTTAGGGAACCTGTAAATAGTTGAAAGAACCCATAAAGCAAGAGAAAGACGGTACTGAAGATAAAGAGGTAGACGGGAATCATCAGAGAGCTGGCAGATTCTTTTAATCCTCTTAAATTCAAGAGCATGAGCAGGCAGACTAGGAAAATAGAGATATGAAGATTATAGGGATGGAGGGCAGGGATGGCTGCTGTAATAGCATCAGCTCCAGACGCAACGGATACGGCTACTGTCAGCATATAGTCAACAAGGAGGCTGCCCCCTGCAATCAAGCCTAGTTCAGGAGAGAGATTTTCCCGAGTGACCATATAAGCCCCACCACCTTGAGGATAGGCGTGAATAATTTGACGATAGGAAATGGTCAAACTAGCGAGGAGTAAGAGGACAAAAATACCGATAGGGAGGCTCCACCAAATAGCGAGAGGAGAGAGACTGACTAAAACGAGGATGACTTGTTCAGGTCCATAGGCAATAGAAGACAGGGCATCACTGGATAACATTGCAAGTGCCTGCATTTTTCCAAGTAATCCCCCGTCACCATATGTGAGAGACTTGAGTGGTCGACCGATAAAGGTATATTTTAATTTTCTAAACATTTTCTTTTCCTTTGATGAAAATTTCAATAAGTGTTATTATACTGCTTTGAAAAAAGGCAGTCAAGGGAGAATGATCGGTATTAGAATATTTTTACAAGCCGGGGGCTGCTATTTTTGGTATAATAGATGGAAGAAAATGAGGTTAGAAGAGATGATTTTTGATACGCACACACATTTAAATGTAGAAGAATTTGCAGGACGTGAGGAGGAAGAGCTTGCCTTGGCTGCTGAGATGGGTGTGACACAGATGAATATTGTTGGTTTTGATAAACCAACCATTGAACGAGCCCTAGAGTTGGCAGATGAGTATGAGCAACTCTACGCAACTATTGGCTGGCATCCGACGGAAGCAGGGACTTACACAGATGAGGTCGAAGCTTACTTGCTTGAAAAACTAAAACATCCCAAGGTTGTTGCCTTGGGGGAGATTGGTCTGGACTACCATTGGATGACAGCACCTAAGGAAGTGCAGGAACAGGTTTTTCGTCGTCAGATTCAGCTGTCTAAGGACTTGAATTTGCCTTTTGTGGTCCATACCCGTGATGCGTTAGAAGATACCTATGAGATTATCAAGAGCGAAGGTGTTGGTCCTCGTGGTGGGATTATGCACTCATTTTCAGGCTCTCTCGAGTGGGCTGAGAAGTTTGTCGAGCTTGGCATGACCATTTCTTTCTCGGGAGTGGTGACCTTTAAGAAAGCGACGGATATCCAAGAAGCTGCTAAAGAGCTACCTTTGGATAAAATTTTGGTAGAAACAGATGCCCCTTACTTGGCACCAGTTCCTAAACGTGGTCGCGAAAACAAAACAGCCTATACACGCTATGTGGTAGATTTTATCGCGGATTTACGTGGGATGACGACCGAGGAGTTAGCAGTTATAACGACTGCAAATGCAGAGCGTATCTTTGGATTGGACAGCAAGTGATGAAAGAAAAAATTTCCCAAGTCATCGTGGTCGAAGGTCGCGATGATACGGTCAATCTCAAACGTTACTTTGATGTAGATACCTATGAGACACGAGGTTCGGCCATTAATGATCAGGATATAGAGCGGATTCGTCACCTGCATGAATTGCATGGAGTCATTGTCTTTACCGATCCAGATTTTAATGGGGAGCGGATTCGTCGCATGATTATGACGGCCATTCCAACGGTACAGCATGCCTTTCTCAAGCGAAATGAGGCTGTTCCCAAATCTAAGTCCAAGGGACGTTCTCTGGGAATTGAACACGCCAGCTATGAAGACCTAAAAACAGCGCTGGCTCAGGTGACAGAGCAATTTGAAAACGAGAGTCAGTTTGACATCAGTCGGAGCGACTTGATTCGCCTAGGTTTCCTAGCGGGAGCAGACAGTCGTAGACGCCGAGAGTATCTAGGCGAACAGCTCCGCATCGGCTATTCCAACGGCAAGCAACTCCTCAAGCGCTTAGAGTTGTTTGGAGTAACCTTGGCAGAAGTGGAAGAGGCTATGAAAAGTTATGAGAAAGACTCTAAAGTGTAGAGAATTATGTTAAAATGAAGGTAGTGTATTTAAGTTAATAGGAGGCTGTATGAAAAATAAGGATGGTAAATTATTGTTGAGTTTTGCTGCAGTCGGAGTTGTGATTGTTGGTATTATTTTATATATGAATAATCTTTTTGAGGGTAAGAATTTAATTCTTAATAGTTTATCCCAAGGAGAAGTATTAGCGGGCATAGTTATTGCGTTGCCGACATTAGTTACTTGGAATCAAGCTATTGAACAAAGTAAAGAAAATAAGAAAAATACTGTGTCTGATAATGTTAGAGACACTGTGAAGTATTATGATAAGCAACTTACAGAACTTGTTGCAGATATTAGTAAGACCAAAGAGTTACCCTTTTATAAGGCGGGAAAAATTGAATATATCATTGATACGTATAATAAATTATTAAAGGAATGGAATGAGATATTAAAATTAGATATTTCTCTTGACTTTGTTCAAGTATTGTCTACAATTTGTTCAATAAAATATCCAAAAGGAATAGAGAATCCTGGGAATGAGTTGGCGGAGAACTGGAAATATAATTTGAGCACAGCACTGAAACCAGTTATGAGAGAAATAATATCTTTGAAAAAGGAAGAAATATTTGGTTCCAAGGAAGTTAAATATTTCAGTTATGTTGAATTTGGTGTTACTGGATATGAGATTGAAAAAGTAAAGTTTAAAGACAAAAGCTTTGTAGAGTGTACTTTTTCTGCTGATTTTTTTGCTTCAAATTCATTTGAAGCATGTGAATTTATCAACTGTAGTATCAGTACTGGTGAGTTATCTGAACAAAAAGTGAAAGAATTACTAAGTGATAGTAATACGATTATAGGAACATTTAAAGACTCTAATGAGGATGATTTTGCTGAGCAATTTTATTCTACATCTGTTTCAGAATATGGAACTGTATTTGATGCCCGAGAAGGGATTATAGCTGATAACTATATTTTAGGAAACAAGTTTTTTGAAATTGATTCTAAGTCAGAAAATAGGGAAGAAATTTATAAGGATATTATTAATGGGTTGGTATCGTACGGCATAGGAGTTGATGAAAAAAGAAATAACAAAAAAATAAGTATCAGTAAAAATTATATAACGGAGGAAAATAAATCCGGCTATATTGCTGGAAGTTTATTCTCTGGTTGGAATAGTCTATTTTCAGAGAAAATACAAAAGTCTAATAATTTCAAATATTATATATTTTGTATAAAGAATGAAAATGTTTATAATACAATAGTTTTTGAAAATGATAGCTTTACTAGATTTTTAAAGAAAAAGAATATAGATAAGGCAGGAAAGTATAATTTTTATTTTACTGGTTTTAATAGTAATGTGGGAAAAGAGTAGATAAATGAGAATTGCAGATTATAGCGTGACCAAGGCAGTGCTGGAGCGTCACGGTTTTACTTTTAAAAAGTCCTTCGGGCAAAATTTCCTGACGGATACTAATATCCTTCAAAAAATCGTGGATACAGCTGAAATTGATGACCAGGTTAATGTCATCGAAATCGGGCCAGGGATTGGTGCCTTGACAGAATTTTTGGCTGAGCGTGCGGCTCAAGTCATGGCTTTTGAGATTGACCACCGATTAGTGCCAATCCTAGCAGATACTTTACGTGATTTTGACAATGTGACAGTAGTCAACGAGGACATTCTCAAGGTCGATTTGACGCAACATATCCAGAATTTCAAAAATCCTAATCTGCCAATTAAGGTAGTGGCTAACTTGCCATACTATATCACGACGCCTATTCTCATGCACTTGATTGAAAGTGGCATTCCATTTAGTGAGTTTGTCGTCATGATGCAAAAAGAAGTGGCGGATCGCATCTCAGCACAGCCAAATACCAAGGCTTATGGTAGTTTGTCTATCGCTGTGCAGTATTACATGACAGCCAAGGTTGCCTTTATCGTGCCTCGTACGGTCTTTGTGCCAGCCCCAAACGTGGACTCAGCCATCTTGAAAATGGTGCGCCGTCCAAATCCAGCGGTAGCAGTGGAAGATGAGAACTTCTTCTTTAAGGTTTCCAAGGCTAGCTTCACTCATCGTCGCAAGACCTTGTGGAACAACTTGACAGGCTACTTTGGGAAAACTGATGAAATCAAGGACAAACTGACCAAGGCCTTGGACCAAGCAGGCTTGTCTCCATCTGTGCGTGGTGAAGCTCTCAGCTTGGCAGAATTTGCCAGCCTAGCAGATGCGCTTAAAGGACAAGGACTCTAAGATGCAGGGACAAATCATTAAAGCCTTGGCAGGCTTCTACTATGTGGAAAGTGATGGTCAAGTCTATCAGACACGTGCGCGTGGGAATTTCCGTAAAAAAGGCCATACACCCTACGTTGGGGATTGGGTAGACTTTTCTGCGGAGGAAAATTCAGAAGGTTATATCCTCAAAATTCACGAACGGAAAAACAGTCTGGTTCGTCCGCCTATTGTTAATATTGACCAAGCTGTGGTGATCATGTCGGCTAAGGAACCGGACTTCAATAGCAATTTACTGGATCGTTTCTTGGTTCTTTTAGAACACAAGGGCATCCATCCTATCGTTTATATTTCCAAAATGGACTTGCTGGAAGATAGAGGAGAACTGGATTTTTATGAACAGACTTATGGTGATATCGGCTATGACTTTGTGACTAGTAAAGAGGAACTCCTGCCTTTGTTGACAGGAAAAGTGACGGTCTTTATGGGGCAGACAGGTGTTGGAAAATCAACCCTTCTCAATAAAATCGCACCGGACCTCAATCTTGAAACAGGAGAAATTTCAGACAGTCTGGGTCGCGGTCGTCATACCACTCGAGCTGTTAGTTTTTACAACCTCAATGGGGGTAAAATCGCGGACACGCCAGGATTTTCATCGCTGGATTATGAAGTGTCAACGGCTGAAGACCTCAATCAGGCCTTTCCAGAGATTGCCAGTGTCAGTCGAGACTGCAAGTTCCGTACTTGTACCCATACCCATGAGCCGTCCTGTGCGGTTAAGCCGGCTGTCGAAGAAGGAATCATTGCAACCTTCCGTTTTGACAACTACCTGCAATTTCTCAGTGAGATTGAAAATCGCAGAGAAACCTATAAAAAAGTCAGCAAAAAAATTCCAAAATAAGGAGAAACCTATGTCTCAATACAAGATTGCTCCGTCAATTCTGGCAGCAGATTATGCCAACTTTGAACGTGAAATCAAACGCCTAGAAGCAACTGGGGCAGAGTATGCCCATATCGATATCATGGACGGTCACTTTGTACCGCAAATCAGTTTTGGTGCAGGGGTGGTTGAAGCTCTTCGCCCTCATAGCAAGATGGTCTTTGACTGCCACTTGATGGTATCAAATCCTGAGCATCATCTAGAAGATTTTGCGCGCGCAGGTGCAGACATCATCAGTATCCATGTAGAAGCAACGCCTCATATTCATGGAGCACTTCAAAAGATTCGCTCTCTTGGTGTCAAACCTTCGGTTGTCATCAATCCTGGGACACCTGTGGAGGCGATCAAGCACGTGCTTCACCTAGTTGATCAAGTCTTGGTCATGACAGTGAATCCTGGCTTCGGTGGTCAAGCCTTTCTGCCTGAAACCATGGACAAGGTTCGTGAGTTAGTTGCCCTTCGCGAGGAAAAAGGTTTGCACTTTGAAATTGAAGTCGATGGTGGTATTGATGATCAGACCATTTCTCAAGCTAAAGAAGCTGGTGCGACCGTTTTTGTAGCAGGATCCTATGTCTTTAAGGGAGATGTCAATGAACGAGTGCAAACTCTCAGAAAACAATTGGACTAGGGTTGCCGTTTTTGCAGGTGGAGACCGTGGTCATTATCGGACGGATTTTGATTGCTTTGTCGGTGTGGATCGAGGATCGCTCTGGGTCTTGGAAGAAGACTTGCCTCTTACTCTAGCGGTTGGAGATTTTGATTCTGTCACTGCAGAAGAGCGTTTCTTGATTCAAAAACGTGCCAAACATTTTGTTCAAGCCCAGCCAGAAAAGGATGATACGGATCTGGAATTGGCTCTCTTAACCATCTTTGAGCAAAATCCCCAGGCTCAGGTGACTATTTTTGGGGCTTTGGGTGGTCGTATTGACCATATGCTGGCTAATGTCTTTCTGCCTAGCAATCCCAAGTTGGCACCCTATATGCGCCAGATAGCGATTGAGGATGGGCAAAATGTGATTAGCTATTGTCCAGAAGGGACCAGTCAGCTAGAACCCCGTTCAGACTATGATTATCTAGCCTTTATGCCAGTTCGGGATAGCCAGCTGACCATTATCGGAGCCAAGTACGAATTGACAGAGGAAAATTTTTTCTTTAAAAAAGTGTACGCTTCTAACGAATATATAGATAGGGAAGTTTCGGTGACTTGCCCAGATGGTTATGTCGTCGTGCTACATAGCAAGGACAGGAGGTAGGATGGAGACTGTATTATTACTATTATTAATTGTCAACCTAGCTGGACTCTTTCTGATTTGGCAAAGGCAGGATAAGCAAGACAAGTACCTAGCCAAGAGTTTGGAGGATCAAGCAGACAATCTTTCAGATCAACTGGATTATCGCTTTGAACAAGCCAGACAAGCCAGTCAGCTGGATCAAAAAGATTTGGAAGTGGCTGTCAGCGACCGTTTGCAAGAAGTGCGAATGGAGTTGCACCAAGGCTTGACGCAAGTTAGACAGGAGATGAACGAGAATCTCCTCCAAACCAGAGATAAGACCGACCAACGCCTCCAAGCCCTGCAGGAATCAAATGAGCAACGTTTGGAACAAATGCGCCAGACAGTCGAGGAAAAGTTGGACAAGACCTTGCAGACGCGCTTGCAGGCTTCCTTCGAGACAGTTTCCAAGCAACTGGAGTCTGTCAATCGTGGTCTGGGAGAAATGCAGACAGTTGCCCGTGATGTCGGAGCTCTCAATAAGGTTCTCTCTGGAACCAAGACACGAGGAATTCTGGGCGAATTGCAACTGGGGCAAATCATTGAAGACATCATGACACCTGCCCAGTACGAACGAGAATACGCAACGGTTGAAAACTCTAGCGAGCGAGTAGAGTACGCCATCAAGTTACCTGGCCAAGGCGACCAAGAATATGTCTACCTACCGATTGACTCCAAGTTTCCACTGGCGGATTATTATCGCCTAGAAGAAGCCTATGAAGCAGGCGATAAGGACGAAATCGAACGTTGTCGCAAGTCACTCCTAGCTAGCGTCAAGCGCTTTGCCAAGGATATCAAGAGCAAGTATCTAGCGCCACCTCGGACGACCAATTTTGGAGTTTTGTTTGTTCCGACAGAGGGACTCTACTCAGAAATCGTCCGCAATCCGGTCTTCTTTGATGACTTGAGACGGGAGGAGCAGATTATTGTCGCAGGTCCAAGTACCCTATCAGCCCTGCTTAACTCTCTATCAGTTGGCTTCAAAACTCTCAATATCCAAAAGAGTGCTGACCATATCAGCAAGACCCTAGCTAGTGTCAAGACCGAGTTTGGCAAGTTCGGAGGCATTCTGGTCAAGGCACAAAAACATCTCCAACATGCCTCTGGCAATATTGATGAATTATTAAACCGTCGTACTACAGCTATCGAGCGGACGCTCCGTCACATTGAGTTATCAGAAGGTGAGCCTGCGCTTGATCTACTCCATTTCCAAGAAGATGAGGAAGAATATGAAGATTAGTCACATGAAAAAAGATGAGCTGTTTGAAGGCTTTTACCTGATTAAGTCAGCTGACCTGAGACAGACGCGTGCTGGGAAAAACTACCTAGCCTTTACCTTCCAAGACGATAGTGGCGAGATTGAAGGGAAACTCTGGGATGCCCAACCTCATAACGTTGAGGCCTTTACCGCTGGGAAAGTAGTCCACATGCAGGGACGTCGAGAAGTTTATAACAACACTCCTCAAGTTAATCAAATCACGCTTCGTTTACCTCAGCCTGGCGAACCCAACGATCCAGCTGATTTCAAGGTCAAGTCACCAGTCGATGTCAAGGAAATCCGTGACTACATGTCGCAAATGATTTTCAAGATAGAAAATCCTGTCTGGCAGCGTATCGTTCGCAGTCTCTACACCAAGTATGATAAGGAATTCTACTCCTATCCAGCTGCCAAGACCAACCACCATGCCTTTGAAACGGGTTTGGCCTATCATACAGCAACCATGGTGCGATTGGCAGATGCCATTAGCGAGATCTATCCTCAGCTCAACAAGAGCCTGCTCTATGCGGGGATTATGCTGCATGATTTGGCCAAAGTCATTGAGTTGACGGGACCAGACCAGACGGAGTACACAGTGCGAGGCAATCTCATCGGCCATATAGCCCTCATCGATAGCGAAATTACCAAGACAGTCATGGAACTAGGCATCGATGATACTAGAGAAGAAGTGGTGCTACTGCGCCATGTCATCCTCAGTCATCATGGCTTGCTGGAGTATGGAAGTCCGGTTCGTCCACGTATCATGGAGGCAGAGATTATCCATATGATTGATAATCTAGATGCTAGCATGATGATGATGTCAACAGCTCTAGCTTTGGTGGACAAAGGAGAGATGACCAATAAAATCTTCGCTATGGACAATCGTTCCTTCTATAAACCAGATTTAGATTAATAATTTAAGAAAAACGAGCATTTTTTACGCAATAATGTTCGTTTTTTTATGTGAATGTGGTATAATGGATAAAATATCAAAATTAAATGGAATGGTAAATAAAAATGAAATTAAGAAGAAGTGATCGGATGGTTGTCATTTCCAACTATTTGATTAATAATCCATACAAACTAACAAGTCTCAACACCTTTGCAGAAAAGTACGAATCTGCCAAATCATCGATTTCAGAGGATATCGTGATTATCAAGCGCGCCTTTGAGGAAATCGAAATCGGTCATATTCAGACTGTGACTGGAGCGGGTGGTGGTGTTATCTTTACACCATCAATCTCAAGTCATGAAGCCAAAGAAATGATCGCAGACTTGCGTGACAAACTTTCAGAAAGCGACCGTATCTTGCCAGGTGGCTATATCTACCTATCTGATTTGCTTAGTACGCCTGCCATTTTGAAAAATATTGGGCGTATCATTGCCAAGAGCTTTATGGACCAAAAAATTGATGCTGTTATGACAGTAGCAACAAAAGGTGTGCCACTCGCAAATGCGGTTGCCAATGTCCTCAACGTTCCATTTGTCATTGTGCGTCGTGACTTGAAAATTACCGAAGGTTCAACGGTCAGCGTCAACTATGTTTCAGGTTCCAGCGGTGACCGCATTGAGAAAATGTTCCTTTCAAAACGTAGCCTCAAGGCAGGCAGTCGTGTCTTGATTGTGGATGACTTCTTGAAAGGCGGCGGAACTGTCAATGGGATGATTAGTCTCTTGCGTGAGTTCGACTCTGAACTAGCTGGCGTCGCAGTCTTTGCAGACAATGCCCAAGAAGAACGTGAAAAGCAGTTCGATTACAAGTCACTCTTGAAAGTAACCAATATTGATGTTAAGAACCAATCCATCGATGTCGAGATTGGAAATATATTTGACGAAGACAAATAAGAGATAGAACTAAAGGTTGGAACGATTGTCCCAGCCTTTCTTTGCAAACAGAATAGAAGGAAGCTTATGAAAACACCATTTATCAGCCGTGAAGATTTAGAAACAATTGTTGCAGAGTTCCCGACTCCCTTCCACTTGTATGACGAGAAGGGGATTCGTGAAAAAGCAAGAGCAGTCAACAAAGCCTTTTCTTGGAATAAGGGATTCAAAGAATATTTTGCAGTTAAGGCCACTCCAACACCAGCTATCTTGAAAATCCTCAAAGAGGAAGGTTGTGGTGTGGACTGTTCTAGTTATGTGGAGCTCCTGATGAGCCATAAACTTGGGTTTGCAGGCTCTGAGATTATGTTCTCTTCAAACAATACGCCAGACCAAGAGTATGCCTATGCGCGTGAATTAGGCGCAACAATTAACTTGGATGCCTTTGAAGACATTGAACATCTGGAGCGAGCGGCAGGCATTCCAGAAATCATCTCTTGTCGTTACAATCCTGGTGGTGTTTTTGAATTAGGAACAGATATCATGGACAATCCTGGGGAAGCCAAGTTTGGCATGACCAAGGACCAGCTTTTTGAAGCCTTTGCGATTTTGAAGGAAAAAGGAGCCAAGATCTTTGGGATTCATTCCTTCCTAGCATCCAATACCGTCACCCATCTCTACTATCCAGAGTTGGCTCGTCAGCTTTTTGAATTGGCTGTTGAAATCAAGGAAAAGTTGGGTATTTCGCTAGATTTTATCAATCTTTCTGGCGGTATTGGTGTCAACTATCGCCCAGACCAGGAGCCAAATGATATTGCTATGATTGGTGAGGGCGTGCGAAAGGTTTATGAAGAAGTCCTTACGCCAGCAGGTCTTGGTCAGGTTAAGATTTTCACCGAATTGGGTCGCTTTATGTTAGCCCCTCACGGAGCTTTGGTCACAAGAGTCACTCATAAGAAAAAAACCTACCGTACCTATCTAGGTGTGGATGCATCAGCAGTCAACCTCATGCGCCCAGCCATGTATGGAGCCTATCACCATATCACCAATCTGACTCATCCAGATGAACCTGTTGAGGTGGTAGACGTGGTCGGTTCACTCTGTGAAAACAATGATAAATTTGCAGTGAACCGCGAACTACCTCATACAGAAATCGGTGATTTGCTAGTGATTCATGATACAGGTGCACATGGATTCTCCATGGGTTACCAGTACAATGCCAAACTACGCTCGGCAGAAATCCTTTATACTGAAGAAGGCAAAGCCCGCCAAATCCGCCGTGCAGAGCGCCCTGAGGACTATTTTGCAACCTTGTATGGCTTTGATTTTGAACTCGATCATTAAAAAATGAAAATGAAAGTGAAAAACAGATTGCTTTCTAAAAAATAGACAAAAATCTTGTTTTTCCCTCAAGTCGTGATATAATAAAACTATAAAACGGTTTCAAGGAAGGTGACGATATGTCTGAAGAAACAATTGACTATGGACAAGTGACAGGAATGGTGCATTCGACAGAGAGTTTTGGGGCGGTAGATGGCCCTGGGATTCGTTTTATTGTCTTTTTGCAGGGCTGTCACATGCGTTGCCAGTACTGTCATAACCCTGATACATGGGCTATGGAGACCAATAAATCACGTGAACGGACAGTAGACGATGTCTTGACAGAAGCCCTTCGTTATCGTGGTTTCTGGGGAGACAAGGGAGGAATCACTGTCAGTGGTGGAGAGGCTCTCTTACAGATTGATTTCTTGATTGCCCTCTTTACCAAGGCTAAGGAAAAAGGAATCCACTGTACCTTGGATACCTGTGCCCTTCCATTCCGTAACAAACCACGTTATCTCGAAAAGTTTAATAAACTCATGGCTGTGACAGATTTGGTTCTCTTGGATATCAAGGAAATCAACGAAGAACAGCACAAGATTGTCACAAGCCAAACCAATAAAAACATCTTGGCCTGTGCCCGGTACTTATCAGATATTGGGAAGCCTGTTTGGATTCGCCATGTGCTGGTTCCGGGATTGACAGACAGAGATGACGACTTGATCGAACTCGGTAAATTCGTCAAAACCCTCAAAAACGTTGACAAGTTTGAAATCCTACCTTATCATACGATGGGAGAATTCAAGTGGCGTGAACTAGGAATTCCTTATTCGCTCGAAGGAGTCAAACCTCCCACAGCAGACCGTGTCAAGAATGCCAAGGAATTGATGGATACAGAAAGCTACCAAGACTACATGAAACGTGTTCATGGATAAAAAGAAGCCTGATGGAGACATCGGGCTTTTGTGATGCATAAAAAGCCTAGCCTTTCAGCTAAGCTTTTTGAGTCTTATCTAGATCGTTGTTTGCCAGAGTTGCGGTTTTTCTTTTTCTTATTGGTTGTGATAGCCTGAGGCTGCTTAGGAGTCACATCTTTTCTTGCACCTGCAGAAGGGCTGACTTTCGGAGGGTTCTTTTCGTATTCTTCACGTACTTTTTGACGAAGTTTTGGACGAACGACATAGTTGACGATAAACTGTTGGAGAATCATCATGAAACCACCGACAACCCAGTAAAGTGTTACACTGGCTGGTGAGAAGAGGGAGAAGATAACAATCATGAGTGGGCTCATGTAGATCATTTTCTTAAGTTGTTCTCTTTGCATCTCATCTTCTACTCCATGAAGCGAGAGGAGAGATTGGATGTAGTAAAGAATACCTGCAAAGGCTACGAGGAGCATGCTTGGTGAGCCTAGTTCGATACCGAGAAAGCTAGATCCTGCGACCCCTTCAGTATGTTGGGCTGCAAAGTAGATAGCAGAGAAGAAAGGCATTTGGAGCAAGATAGGGAAACATCCGACGCCTCCTAGCATGCTGATACCATGTTCTTTTTGGGCGGCAAAGAGAGCTTGTTGAGCCTCAAGTTTTTCTTCCTGAGTTGTTGCCTCTTTGAGACGTGTTTGGTGTGGCTCAAGGACGTGCTTGAGGGCGTTCATCTTTTCAGAGTGAAGTGTCGCCTTCCATGATTGGTAGATACCAAGTGGCAAGATAATTAAGCGCACGATAATGGTTACGATGATAATCCCCATCCCAAAACCAAGTCCCATATCATTAGCAAAGTATTTGATGGCCTCTGCCATAGGCGCTCCGATGGTGTTCCAGATAAATCCAGTCGGTTCTCCAGTCGTTTTATCAACAGAAACACAGCCTGACAAGACGAGTAGCATAGCCACTCCCATAGCAGAGAGGGCAAAACGTTTAATAGATTTCAATGTTTTCATTCCTTCTTTAAAAATTATACCTTTCTATTCTACTGTTTTTTTGTAAAATATACAATAGTTCTCAAGACCTAATTTGCGACTTTGAAGTCTGAATAGGAGGAAAAGTTGCTCATTTGTACATCTAGATAGGTAACTTTTGAGAAAGGTGTAGGGCCTTTTCGGATTTCTTGGATAAATTTTGCCATGGTGGCAGAGGATTCTGCCTGAGCGAGAATTTCCACTGTGCCATCGTCATTATTCCAGACACGACCGGTGATGCCACCGATTTCAAGAGCTAAAGTATAAACACCCCAGCGAAAACCAACACCCTGCACCCTGCCTTGGGCAATCATTCTAACCTTTTGCATACTAAACCCCTTTGATTGTGTTATAATATTTCTATGACTATTATAACCTCAAAAGCCAATTCTGTGGTAAAAAATGCTAAGAAATTGCATCAAAAAAAATATCGAAAGTCTGCCTATTTGATTGAAGGTTGGCACTTATTCGAAGAAGCTGTTCGAGCAGGAGTGAGGATTGAGAAGATCTTTGCTCTGGAGAGTTATAGGGAACAGTTGGCTACTTTTCCTCAAACTGTCTGGGTTTCAGAGGAGATTTTGCGGGATTTGGCAGATACGCAAACCCCTCAAGGCATTGTCGCAGTTATTCAAAAAGCAGAAATGGGACAGCCTGATCTTCGTCAGGGTAAGTTTCTATTTTTAGAAGATGTCCAAGACCCTGGCAATGTGGGCACCATGATTCGGACGGCGGATGCTGCAGGTTTTACAGGGGTCATTGTTTCAGACAAGTCAGCGGATATATACAGTCTCAAGACCCTGCGTTCCATGCAAGGAAGTCATTTTCACTTACCCATCTATCGGATGTCTTTTGCTTCCTTTGTAGAAGAGGCAAAGAGGAGCAATTTGCCCATTCTGGCAACGACCTTGTCGAGAGATTCAAAGGATTATCGTGAGCTTTCTCCCCTAGAAGACTTTGTTTTAGTCATGGGAAATGAAGGACAGGGAATTAGTCCTGTCATGGCTGAGAGTGCTGATCAGCTGGTTCATATTGGAATGAAGGGCCGAGCAGAGAGCCTCAATGTTGCCATTGCCGCAGGCATTTTGATGTTTTATTTCAGCTAATTTATAAAAACTTTGTTATAATCAAGACATAGTTATAGAGAAAAGGAGAATCAGAATGAATCAAACAATTATTCAAGAACGTTCAGGTCTCAATCAATTTTACGCTAAGGTTTATGCCTTTGTGGGACTTGGGATTGGTCTGTCAGCTCTCGTGTCAGCTTTGATGTTGACGGTCTTTCAGACTCAATTGGTCTACTTTTTAATGCATGGTCGTCTCTGGTTGATGATTGCAACTTTTGCAGAACTTGGTCTGGTCTTTGTTGCGAGTAGCATGGCTGCTAAAAACAGTCCAGCAGCTCTCCCAGTATTTTTAATTTATTCTGTTTTAAATGGCTTCACACTTAGCTTTGTCGTAGCCTTCTATACGCCTGGGACTGTCTTATCAGCCTTTGTATCCAGCGCCCTTCTCTTCTTTGTCATGGCGGCAATCGGAATTTTCACTAAGAAAGATTTGAGTGGAATGGGACGTGCTCTGATGGCTGCGCTTGTTGGCCTCATCATTGCCATGATTGTGAATATTTTCTTGGCTAGTGGCTTCTTTGACTACATGATTAGTATTGCCATGGTTTTGGTTTTCTCAGGTTTGATTGCTTGGGATAACCAAAAGATTCGCTATGTTTATGAGCAGTCACGAGGACAAGTAGCGACAGGTTGGATCATCTCAATGGCGCTCAGCATCTACCTAGACTTTATCAACCTCTTCCTTAGCATCTTACGAATCTTTGGTCGAAACGATTAAAGAATTATAAAGTCAGTGTTCTAAAGAGCACTGACTTTTTCTTATTTACTCTTTCCTTTTCTTGAAAATAGGTGTATAATGCTTTTAATTAATTTTTTAGGAGTAGTTATGAAGAAAAGCTTTATTCATCAGCAAGAAGAAATTTCTTTTGTTAAAAACACCTTTACCCAGTATTTAAAAGATAAGTTAGAAGTTGTTGAAGTTCAAGGTCCTATCTTGAGTAAGGTCGGCGATGGGATGCAGGACAACCTGTCCGGTGTCGAACATCCAGTATCTGTCAAGGTCTTGCAAATTCCAGATGAAACCTACGAGGTCGTTCATTCACTTGCTAAATGGAAACGCCACACTTTGGCCCGTTTTGGTTTCGGAGATGGAGAAGGTTTGTTTGTCCACATGAAGGCTCTTCGCCCAGATGAAGATTCGCTGGATGCAACCCACTCTGTTTATGTAGACCAGTGGGACTGGGAAAAAGTGATTCCAAATGGACAACGCAATATCGCCTATCTCAAAGAAACCGTTGAAAAGATTTATAAGGCTATTCGTCTGACAGAGCTAGCAGTAGAAGCACGCTATGATATTGAATCTATCTTGCCAAAACAGATTACCTTTATCCATACGGAAGAGTTGGTGGAACGCTATCCAGATCTAACACCGAAAGAGCGTGAAAACGCAATCTGTAAAGAGTTTGGTGCAGTCTTCTTGATTGGTATTGGTGGCGAGTTGCCTGACGGGAAACCTCATGACGGCCGCGCACCTGACTACGATGACTGGACAACAGAGTCTGAGAATGGCTACAAGGGATTGAATGGGGATATCCTGGTTTGGAATGAACCTCTTGGCTGTGCCTTTGAACTTTCATCAATGGGGATTCGGGTAGATGAGGATACCCTTCGTCGCCAAGTGGCTCTTACAGGAGACGAAGATCGTCTTGAGCTGGAATGGCATAAGGCTCTGCTTAACGGCCTTTTCCCATTGACAATCGGTGGAGGTATCGGACAGTCTAGGATGGCCATGTTCCTTCTTCGTAAGAAACACATCGGAGAGGTTCAGACTAGTGTTTGGCCGCAAGAAGTCCGCGACACTTATGAAAATATCTTGTAGGGAATCGAACCGTAAGGTTCGGTTTTCTTTCTCTTTTTGCCTATAATTTGGTATAATAAACGGTATGAAAATCGTATCAGGAATCTATGGAGGGCGTCCTCTCAAGACGCTAGAAGGCAAGACGACTAGGCCGACATCAGATAAGGTGCGTGGAGCTATCTTTAATATGATTGGCCCCTATTTTGAGGGTGGACGTGTCTTGGATCTTTATGCAGGTAGTGGTGGCTTATCTATTGAGGCAGTATCACGTGGTATGTCCCATGCTGTCTTAGTGGAACGGGATCGAAAGGCACAAGCTATTGTCGCTGAAAATATCCAAATGACCAAAGAAGTTTCTAAATTTCAGCTCTTAAAGATGGAGGCTGAACGGGCCTTGGAGCAAGTGAAAGGTCCCTTTGACCTGGTCTTTTTAGACCCTCCCTATGCCAAGGAACAAATAGTTGCAGATATCGAAAAAATGGCAGAGAGAAATCTCTTCTCCGAAGAAATCATGGTTGTCTGCGAAACCGATAAGTCTGTAGAACTTCCGGAAGAAATCGCCTGCTTAGGCATCTGGAAGGAAAAAATATATGGGATTAGTAAGGTGACAGTCTATGTCAGATAAAATTGGATTATTTACAGGTTCATTTGATCCGATGACAAATGGACATCTGGATATCATTGAACGTGCCAGCAAACTCTTTGATAAGCTCTATGTCGGGGTGTTCTACAATCCCCACAAACAAGGCTTTCTCCCTGTTGAAAACCGTAAACGAGCAGTCGAAAAAGCGGTGGCGCATTTAGATAATGTAGAGGTGTTGGCTTCTCATGACCAGCTAGTCGTTGATGTTGCAAGAAGACTGGGGGCTAAAACCCTTATCCGTGGCTTGCGGAATGCTACAGACCTGCAATATGAGTCTAGTTTTGATTACTACAATCATCAACTGGCTCCAGAGATCGAGACTGTCTACCTACATAGTCGCCCAGAGCATCTCTATATCAGCTCTTCAGCTATAAGAGAACTTCTGAAGTTTGGTCAGGAGATTCAGCAATATGTCCCAAACAGTGTTGTGGAGGAATTAGAACATGAAGAAAAAAACTAGATGGCCCTTATATGTCATCCTAGCACTAGTAGTGACTTTTTTAGCCTTTGTAGTACCTTTACCTTACTACATAGAAGTTCCAGGTGGAGCGGAAGATATTCGTCAAGTTTTGAAAGTAAATGAAACAGAAGATACAGAATCAGGAGCTTACCAGTTTGTAACAGTCGGTATTCGACATGCAACCCTATCGCATCTTGTCTATGCTTGGCTGACTCCATTTACGGATATTAGAAGCGCTCAGGAGACAACGGGTGGCTCTACAGATGCAGAGTTTATGCGGATCAATCAGTTCTATATGCAAACATCCCAAAATATGGCTAAGTATCAAGGCTTAAAGACGGCTGGCAAGGATATCGAGCTCAAGTACTTGGGAGTCTACGTCTTGACCGTGACGGACAATTCAACTTTTAAGGGCATTCTGAACATTGCAGATACAGTGACGGCTGTTAATGATAAGACGTTTGATAGTTCCAAAGACTTGATTGATTATGTCAACTCTCAAAAACTAGGGGATCCAGTCAAGGTAACCTACGAAGAAGACGGAAGAGTCAAGACTGCTGAAGGTAAAATTATCACTCTCGAAAACGGGAAAAACGGGATTGGGATTGGTTTGATTGATCGTACGGAAGTGACCAGTGACGTTCCGATTCGCTTTTCAACAGCTGGTATCGGGGGGCCAAGTGCCGGTCTCATGTTTAGTCTCGCTATCTACACCCAAATTGCGGATCCAGGTCTTCGTAATGGTCGCATCGTTGCGGGAACTGGAACCATTGATCGCGATGGAAATGTTGGCGATATCGGTGGAATTGACAAAAAAGTAGTTGCAGCCTCTCGTCAGGGAGCCAACGTCTTTTTTGCTCCTGACAATCCAGTTACCGAGGAAGCAAAAAAAGCAGATCCCAATGCGAAAAGCAACTATGAAACAGCCCTAGAAGCTGCTAAAACAATCAAGACGGAGATGAAAATCGTGCCTGTAAAAACCTTGCAGGATGCGATTGATTACCTCAAAAAGAACCCCTAATTCGTAGAAAAATCGAAAACTAGCGCGCAAGCGGATAAGATGGTATAATAGTCAAATGGTTCAATTATTATTCACTCTAAGTAGTCATATGCTCTTTATCTATTTGAGTTTTTACCTTTTAAAGGATCTTGTGAGATGGGAAAAGGTTTTAAAAGTGACCGCTACTAACACAAAAAAAGTTCGTTTGTTGGTAGGCTTCTTTAGTATTGTGATGGGCTATATCTTGAGTTCATTCTTTATCAGTTTGTACCAACTGTGGCAAGAAGCACTTAGAGGACTATTATAAAATCAAAAGTAAAGGAAACAACTATGGAAAAAATTGTGGTTCAAGGCGGAGATAATCGTCTGGTCGGGAGTGTGGCCATCGAGGGAGCAAAGAATGCCGTCTTACCCTTGTTGGCAGCGACTATTCTAGCAAGCAAGGGTAAGACAGTCTTGCAGAACGTCCCTATCTTGTCAGATGTTTTCACCATGAATCAAGTGGTTCGTGGTCTGAACGCCAAGGTTGATTTTGATGAGGAAGCTCATGTTGTCGAAGTCGATGCGACGGGTGACATCACGGAGGAAGCTCCGTATAAGTATGTTAGCAAGATGCGTGCATCCATCGTGGTCTTGGGACCAATCCTTGCTCGTGTAGGCCATGCCAAGGTATCCATGCCAGGTGGTTGTACCATTGGGAGTCGTCCAATCGACCTCCACCTCAAGGGTTTGGAAGCTATGGGGGCCAAGATCAGCCAGACAGCTGGTTACATTGAAGCCAAGGCGGAACGCCTGCACGGCGCTCATATCTACATGGACTTTCCTAGTGTCGGCGCAACACAAAATCTGATGATGGCAGCAACTCTAGCTGATGGTGTGACAGTGATTGAAAATGCTGCGCGTGAGCCAGAAATTGTTGATCTCGCTATCTTCCTTAATGAAATGGGAGCCAAGGTCAAGGGAGCTGGTACCGAAACAATCACAGTGACTGGTGTCGAGGACCTCCATGGTACGACTCATACTGTAGTACAGGACCGTATTGAAGCTGGAACCTTTATGGTGGCAGCAGCTATGACTGGTGGAGATGTCCTCGTTCGTGATGCAGTCTGGGAACACAATCGTCCCTTGATTTCAAAACTACTTGAGATGGGTGTTGAAGTGACAGAGGAGTCAGAAGGTATCCGTGTTCGTTCTCAACTTGAAAATCTCAAAGCTGTTCATGTAAAAACCTTGCCACACCCAGGCTTCCCAACAGATATGCAGGCTCAATTTACAGCCTTGATGACTGTCGCAAAAGGGGAATCCACCATGGTGGAAACGGTGTTTGAGAATCGTTTCCAACATCTGGAGGAAATGCGTCGGATGGGCTTGCATTCGGAGATTATCCGTGACACAGCCCGTATCGTAGGAGGACAGGCTTTGCAAGGGGCAGAAGTTCTATCAACGGACCTTCGCGCTAGTGCTGCTTTGATTCTGACAGGTTTGGTAGCGCAAGGAGAGACAGTTGTCGGTAAATTAGTCCACCTTGATAGAGGTTACTACCGCTTCCATGAGAAGTTAGCTCAGCTAGGAGCAAAGATTCAGCGGATTGAGGTTAAGGATGAAGAATAAAAACATACGCTATGTACTCCGTCGCTTACTGTTGATTTTTATCGTACTCTTGCTGGGATTTCTGGCTTTAGGAATCGGCTTGATGATCGGCTATGGGATTCTAGGAAAGGGACAGGATCCATGGGCGATTTTGTCTCCAGCGAAATGGCAAGAATTGATTAGTAAATTTACAGGAAATTAGACTGGGAAACCAGTCTTTTTCTAAAGAAATAAGGAGAAAAATGGACAAAAAAACGAGACAGGCTCTGGTAGGGTTACTTATATTCTTACTCTTGGCTGCTGGAAGCTATTATATCAAGCAGATGCAGACAGCACCAAACACCCCTAGAACAAAGGTTAGTCAGAAAAAACAAGCTTCAGAAGCTCCTAGTCAGGAGTTGGCAGAAAGTGTCTTAACCGAGTCGGTCAAGAATCAAATAAAAGGTGGTCTAGAATGGAATGGGGCAGGTGCCTTTATTGTTAATGGTAATAAAACCAATCTAGATGCCAAGGTTTCTAGCAAACCCTATGCGGATAATAAAACAAAACCAGTCGGGAACGAGACCGTCCCAACTGTTGCCAATGCCCTCTTATCCAAAGCTACTCGTCAGTACAAAAATCGTGAAGAAACAGGCAATGGATCCACCTCTTGGACGCCACCAGGATGGCATCAGGTCAAGAATCTAAAGGGAACCTATACACATGCAGTTGATAGAGGACATCTGCTGGGCTATGCCTTGATAGGTGGTTTGGATGGTTTTGATGCCTCTACCAGCAATCCCAAGAACATTGCAGTCCAGACAGCTTGGGCGAACCAGGCGCAGGCTGAGGATTCGACAGGGCAGAACTACTATGAGAGTTTGGTTAGGAAAGCCTTGGACCAAAATAAGAGGATTCGTTACCGCGTGACACTCCACTATGCGACAAATGAGGATCTAGTTCCTTCCGCTTCACAAATCGAAGCCAAGTCTTCGGATGGAGAATTGGAATTCAACGTCCTAATCCCCAATGTTCAAAAGGGGATCCAGCTTGATTACCGAACAGGTCAAGTCACGGTGACAAACTAGAAACAATCTACAAAAGAACAAAAATCGCTCCTTTGTTTATCATACGATAAGGGAGCAATTGTATAAATTGGAAAATAATGTGATTCCTACGCTAATTTGTGATATAATGGAACACAAGATACTATTTTAGGAGAAGGACTATGGAAGACCCGAGCAGTCAGGATTTGTTACTGCAATTTGTACTTTTAGTTGTATTGACCTTTTTAAATGCCTTTTTCTCAGCTACAGAAATGGCGATGGTGTCACTAAACCGTGCCCGAGTAGAGCAAAAAGCAGAAGAAGGCGATAAACGCTACATCCGTTTGCTAAAGGTACTTGAAAACCCTAATCACTTTTTATCAACAATTCAAGTCGGTATCACCTTGATCACGATCTTGTCAGGGGCCAAATTGGCGGATACCCTTGGACAAGTGATCGCATCTTGGATGGGAAATAGTGAAACAGCTTACGCCATTGCAAGTTTCCTCTCTTTGGCAATCTTGACCTATATCTCCATTGTTTTTGGTGAGCTCTATCCTAAGCGGATTGCCCTCAATTTGAAAGATGCTTTGGCGATTCGAACAGCACCAATTATTATTGGTTTGGGAAAAATTGTCAGTCCCTTTGTCTGGCTGTTATCTGCTTCAACTAATTTGTTGAGCCGTGTGACGCCAATGACCTTTGATGATGCTGATGAAAAGATGACACGTGATGAAATAGAGTACATGCTCACCAATAGTGAAGAAACACTGGATGCAGATGAGATTGAAATGCTACAGGGGATCTTTTCTCTAGATGAACTAATGGCTCGTGAGCTAATGGTGCCCCGAACCGACGCCTTCATGGTGGATATTCAGGATGACAGTAAGGCGATTATCGAAAGTATTCTAAAGCAAAATTTCTCACGTATTCCCGTTTATGACGGTGATAAAGACAATGTGATTGGTTTGATTCATACCAAGCGTTTGCTAAACGCCGCCTATGCGGATGGTTTTGAAAATATTGTCTGGAAACGAATCCTCCAAACGCCACTATTTGTGCCTGAGACCATCTTTGTGGACGACCTCCTCAAAGAGCTTCGAAATACCCAAAATCAAATGGCGATCTTACTAGACGAATACGGCGGTATGGCTGGTTTGGTAACTCTGGAGGATCTCCTAGAAGAGATTGTCGGCGAAATTGATGATGAAACGGACAGAGCAGAAATCGAAGTCCATCAAATCGGTGAGGATACCTATATTGCACAAGGAACCATGAATCTTAACGACTTCAACGACTACTTTGGCGTTGAACTAGAAAGCGATGATGTGGATACTATCGCCGGTTATTATTTGACGGGTGTTGGTACGATTCCAACAACTGAGAAAATTAGTTATGAATTGGTCAGCCAAAACAAGCAGATTATCCTAACCAATGATAAGGTGAAAAATGGGCGCGTTACTAAGGTAAAAGTTCAAATCACAGAACTAGAACCCGAAGAAGAAACCGAGTAAAACAGTGATTTTCGTCACTGTTTTTTATTCGCCCCAAAAGATTTTCAAAGTTGTCCTTATTTGTCCGAAGAAAAAAACAAAAAAGCCCGATTTACGGGCTTTTCATTCGGTTAATTCCTGTTATTTCAGGTACTGAAAGGCGGTAGACGGATTTGAACCGACGATCAAGCTTTTGCAGAGCCGTGCCTTACCACTTGGCTATACCGCCTCAACGTTTAATATTATACCTTGAAAATGATTCTACGTCAATAGTTTCTTAATCGAAAATCCAATTTAGAAGATTGCCCTTTCTGATTGGATGGAAAAATGGGGAGAGAAAATCTGAAAATTAGGCTTTATAGAGCCTTAACTTCCCTTTTGATTCTATAGATAGCAAACAAAGAATAGAAAAATTTGATAAATGAAAGTTTTTTGTGGTTACACGCCTAAATATTCTGAAAATTCGTTTACTTTTTGAGAAATCTATGGTATAATTGGCAATAAGCCTAAATTTTTTAAGAGGAGTTACATACATGAAAAAAAGTAGAGTATTTGTTACAGCAGGGATTGCTTTGCTGGCAACTGGCGTTCTCGCTGCTTGTGGTTCTTCAAAATCATCTGATTCAACAGCTCCAAAATCCTATGGTTATGTTTATTCAGCTGACCCAGAAACATTGGATTACCTCATTTCAGGGAAACAAAGTACCAAAATTGCCACTTCAAATGGTATCGATGGTCTCTTTACAAATGATAAATATGGGAATTTGACTCCTGCAGTTGCAGAAGACTGGTCAGTCTCAAAAGATGGGTTGACTTATACCTACAAGATTCGTAAAGGTGTCAAATGGATGACATCAGATGGCGAAGAGTATGCTGAAGTGACAGCTAAAGACTTCGTAAATGGCTTGAAACACGCAGCTGATAACAAGTCTGAAGCACTTTATCTAGCAGAAGATTCAGTTAAAGGTCTAGCTGACTATAAAGCTGGAAACAATAAAGACTTTTCTTCAGTAGGTGTGAAAGCAGTTGACGATTATACACTTGAGTATACTTTGAACCAACCAGAACCATACTGGAACTCTAAGATGGCTTATTCAATCTTCTGGCCATTGAACGAAGAATTTGAAAAATCAAAAGGATCTGACTTTGCTAAAGCGACTGACCCTACATCATTGCTTTACAATGGACCATTCTTGCTGAAAGGTTTGACTGCTAAGTCTTCTATCGAGTTCGCTAAAAATGAACAATACTGGGATAAAGACAATGTTCATCTTGATAAAGTAACACTTGCTTACTATGATGGTTCAGACCAAGAGTCTATTGAACGTAACTTTACAAGTGGAGCTTATAGCTATGCCCGTCTTTACCCAACAAGTTCAAACTACTCTAAAGTAGAAGAAACCTACAAGGAAAATATCTTCTACACCCCATCAGGACCTGGTGTTGGTGGTTTGGGTGTGAATATTGACCGCCAAGGTTACAAATACACTTCTAAGACAACTGACGAAGAGAAGACTTCTACTAAGAAAGCCCTTCTTAACAAGGACTTCCGTCAAGCCTTGAACTTTGCCTTTGACCGTACGTCTTACTCAGCTCAAGTAAATGGTAAAGAAGGTGCTCCTCGTGCCGTTCGTAACCTCTTTGTAAAACCTGACTTTGTCTCTGCTGGCGAAAAAACTTTCGGTGACTTGGTGACTGATAAGATGGCTACTTACGGTGATGAATGGAAGAACGTAAACTTTGCTGATGGTCAAGATGGACTCTTCAACGCCGATAAAGCCAAGGCTGAATTTGCGAAAGCCAAAACAGCATTGGAAGCAGAAGGTGTAAAATTCCCTATCCATTTGGATGTTCCAGTAGACCAAACAGCTAAAAACTATATCGCACGTATCCAATCCTTCAAACAGTCCGTTGAAACAGTGCTTGGAGAAGACAATGTAGTCATCGATATCCAACAAGTTTCTAAAGATGAGTTTACTAATATTACCTACTATGCGGCGAATGCAGCAGCAGAAGACTGGGATCTCTCAGGTGGCGTTGGATGGAACCCAGACTATGAAGATCCATCAACTTACCTTGATATCTTGAAAACAACGAATGCTGAACAAACAAAAACATACATGGGTTACGAAGGTGCAGATAATGCTGCAGCAGCTCAAGTTGGTTTGAAAGAATACGATAAGCTAGTTGATGAAGCTGCTAAAGAAACAAGCGACTTGAATGTTCGTTATGAAAAATACGCGGCTGCTCAAGCTTGGTTGACAGATAGCTCCCTCATCTTGCCAGCTATGTCATCAACTGGTGCTGCACCATTCATTTCTCGTGTTGTACCATTCACAGCATCATACAGCCAGTCTGGAGATAAGGGCTCAGATGTATACTTCAAGTATATTCAGTTACAAGACAAGGTTGTAACCAAGGCTGACTATGAACAAGCTCGTGAGAAATGGCTCAAAGAGAAAAAAGAATCAAACGAAAAAGTTCAAAAAGAATTGGCTAATCACGTTAAATAAATAACTCTCAAGAGAACTTTCTCTCCATGAGGAGAAGGTTCTTTTGGGATTTTAAAAGGAAACGATATGAAGAAATATATTTTTATGCGTGTATTGCGTTCATTGGTGTCTATCTTCTTGGTGACAACCTTGACCTACACGATTATCTATACGATGGTTCCTCGAAAACTGATTTTCAAGCAGGATACCAACTATAACAAGATTGCAACGACGCCAGATAAACGGGATAACTATGAAAATACCGTTTATGAGCGGATGGGCTACATCGAGTACTACGATACCAAGGAGTTGCAAGAAAAAGCGAGCACAATGGACTCATCTGTAACAGTGGATGCCAATGAGACTAACAAGGCAATCTACGAAAAATACATCAACCAACTCGGTAATGGTTGGACACTCGGTGTATTCTCAGAAAGTGGTCAATTCTACGCTACGCGTGAAATTCCAATTTTTGAACGTGTTTTCAAATTTTACTCGAACTTGCTCGACATTGATCATACAAACAAGATTCAAGACCCTGAAAATCCAAACTTGGAACGTTATCTTCGTTTTGAAAATGACCCTGCTATCGGTTGGTCATTGGTGGGTTCAGGTACAAAACATAAATATCTTTTGTATTTCAATAATCAATTTCCATTTGTACACCAAAACTTTGTGAACATTAACTTGGGAGACTCTTACCCAACTTATGCAAACACACCAGTGCTTCAAGTTATCACGCAGGGGCAAGGACAAACCAAGACATCAGAAGTTCAATTCCCTACGGGTAAAAAGACTTCCTCTGTAGATATTTACTCTCGTACCTACAAGTCACCAAGTCAAGCAGATGCGCGTGAGGTAGCTAACTATGGTAAAGACGATCCATATACAGCTACAGAAAGCAATTATCAATATCCATCAATGATTGCAAGCTCGGCTGTTGCTGGTTTGATCGGTTTGGTTATTTCTTATGCGATTGCCATTCCTCTTGGATCTGCTATGGCTCGCCACAAGAATACTTGGATTGATAGCTTCTCGACAGGTGCTCTAACCTTCTTGCTTGCCCTTCCAACGATCGCTTTGGTTTACATCGTGCGCTTGATTGGATCATCTATTGGTCTGCCAGACTCATTCCCTATCTTGGGTGCTGGGGATTGGCGTTCCTATGTCTTGCCAGCAGTCATTCTAGGTTTGTTGGGAGCGCCAAGTACAGCTATCTGGATTCGTCGTTATATGATTGACTTGCAATCTCAAGATTTCGTTCGATTTGCTCGTGCAAAAGGACTGTCTGAAAAAGAAATTTCAAATAAACACATCTTTAAAAATGCCATGGTTCCTTTGGTTTCAGGTATTCCTGGTGCCGTAATCGGAGTTATTGGTGGTGCAACATTGACAGAAACGGTCTTCGCTTTCCCAGGTATGGGTAAAATGTTGATTGACTCTGTTAAGGCATCAAACAACTCAATGGTAGTTGGTCTTGTCTTCATCTTCACATGTATTTCTATCTTCTCACTCTTTGTAGGAGATATCTGGATGACCATGCTTGACCCACGTATTAAATTGACAGAGAAAGGAGGCAAATAATGTCAACAATCGGAAAAGAAAAATTTCAGTTCGTAAAACGTGACGATTTTGCCTCTGAAACAATTGACGCTCCTGCCTATTCATACTGGGGTTCTGTATTTAGACAGTTTCTAAAGAAAAAATCAACAGTCGTTATGTTGGGGATTTTGGTAGCCATTATCCTGATGAGCTTTATTTACCCAATGTTCTCAGATTTTGACTTTAATGATGTAAGTAAGGTCAATGACTTTTCTGCTCGTTTTATCAAACCAAACGCTGAACATTGGTTTGGTACAGACAGCAATGGTAAATCCTTGTTTGACGGGGTTTGGTTTGGGGCGCGTAACTCTATCCTCATCTCTGTCATTGCCACTTTTATCAACCTTGTGATTGGGGTTATTGTTGGTGGAATTTGGGGAATTTCAAAATCCGTTGACCGCGTCATGATGGAAGTTTATAACATTATTTCAAACATTCCATCTCTCTTGATTGTCATTGTCTTGACTTACTCGATTGGTGCTGGTTTCTGGAATTTGATTTTTGCCATGAGTGTGACAACTTGGATTGGAATTGCTTATATGATTCGTATCCAAATCATGCGTTACCGTGACTTGGAATACAACCTTGCTTCTCAAACACTTGGAACGCCAACCTTTAAAATCATCGTTAAAAACATCATGCCACAATTGGTATCTGTTATTGTTTCTACAATGACCTTGATGTTGCCAAGTTTCATCTCTTATGAAGCCTTCCTTTCCTTCTTTGGATTGGGATTGCCTGTAACAGTGCCAAGTTTGGGACGTTTGATCTCAGATTACTCACAAAACGTTACGACCAACGCTTACTTGTTCTGGATTCCGTTGACAACCTTGATCTTGGTATCCCTATCTCTTTTCGTTGTTGGTCAAAACCTAGCGGACGCTAGTGATCCACGTACACATAGATAGGAGTAGACATGACAAAAGAAAATAATGTAATTTTGACTGCTCGTGATATTGTCGTGGAATTTGACGTTCGTGACAAAGTTCTGACGGCTATCCGAGGAGTTTCTCTAGACCTGATTGAAGGGGAAGTTCTTGCCTTGGTAGGTGAGTCCGGTTCTGGTAAATCTGTTTTAACAAAAACCTTTACAGGGATGTTAGAAGACAATGGACGTATTGCCCAAGGAAGCATCGACTATCGTGGACAAGACTTGACTGCTCTTACTTCTAACAAGGAATGGGAGAAGATTCGTGGTGCTAAAATTGCGACCATCTTCCAGGACCCAATGACAAGTTTGGACCCAATCAATACAATCGGTAGCCAAATCACTGAAGTTATCGTTAAACACCAAGGGAAAACAGCTAAGGAAGCCAAAGAGATGGCAATCGACTATATGAACAAGGTCGGAATCCCAGATGCTGAAAAACGTTTTGAAGAGTATCCTTTCCAATATTCTGGAGGGATGCGCCAACGTATCGTTATTGCGATTGCCCTTGCGTGTCGTCCAGATATTTTGATCTGTGACGAGCCAACAACGGCCCTTGACGTAACCATTCAAGCGCAAATCATTGATTTGCTTAAAACCTTGCAAAATGAGTACCACTTTACCATTATCTTTATCACCCATGACCTTGGTGTGGTAGCAAGTATTGCCGATAAGGTGGCGGTTATGTATGCTGGTGAAATTGTAGAATACGGTACTGTTGAGGAAGTCTTCTACGATCCACGTCATCCATATACTTGGAGTCTCTTGTCTAGCTTGCCTCAGCTTGCTGATGATAAAGGGGAATTGTACTCTATCCCAGGAACACCACCATCTCTTTATACTGAGTTGAAAGGTGATGCCTTTGCCCTTCGTTCAGATTATGCGATGCAAATTGACTTTGAACAGAAGGCACCTAAGTTTTCAGTCACTGATACCCACTGGGCTAAGACTTGGTTGCTTCATGAGAATGCTCCTAAAGTTGAAAAACCTGGAGTCATTGCAGACTTGCATGACAAGATTCGTGATAAAATGGGCTTTGCTCATCTAGAAGACTAGGAGGAAGGAAATGTCTGAAAAATTAGTAGAAATTAAAGATTTAGAAATTTCCTTCGGTGAAGGAAGTAAGAAGTTTGTGGCGGTTAAAAACGCCAACTTCTTTATCAACAAGGGAGAAACTTTCTCTCTTGTAGGTGAGTCTGGTAGTGGGAAAACAACCATTGGTCGTGCCATTATTGGTTTAAATAATACCAGTAAAGGTGAAATCATCTTTGATGGCCAGAAGATTAATGGCAAAAAATCTCACAAGGAATCCTCAGACTTGATTCGTCGTATCCAGATGATTTTCCAGGACCCTGCAGCCAGCTTGAACGAGCGTGCGACGGTTGACTATATCATCTCTGAAGGTCTTTACAACTACCACTTGTTCAAAGACGAAGAAGATCGAAAAGAAAAAGTTCAAAAGATGATCCATGAAGTTGGACTTTTGAAAGAACACTTGACCCGTTATCCACACGAGTTTTCTGGTGGTCAACGTCAGCGTATCGGGATTGCCCGTGCCCTTGTGATGGAACCTGATTTCGTTATTGCGGATGAGCCAATTTCAGCCTTGGACGTATCAGTGCGTGCGCAAGTCTTGAACTTGCTCAAGAAGTTCCAAAAAGAGTTGGGCTTGACCTATCTCTTTATCGCGCATGACTTGTCAGTTGTTCGCTTTATCTCAGATCGTATCGCGGTTATCTATAAAGGAGTTATCGTCGAAGTAGCGGAGACAGAGGAGTTGTTTAACAATCCTGTCCACCCATACACTCAGGCGCTTCTATCTGCTGTACCGATTCCAGATCCAATCTTGGAACGCAAGAAGGTCTTGAAAGTTTACGATCCTGAGCAACATGACTATGAGACAGACAAGCCATCTATGGTAGAAATTCGTCCAGGTCACTATGTTTGGGCTAACCAAGCGGAAGTTGCTCGATACAAAGAAGCTCTTAAAAAATAAACCGATTAGGAGAGGACCGAATGGTCTTCTCATTTTTAATAGAAAAATTCCCCTTCTACTAGCTTGTAAAAGGGGAATTGTATTGTAATTAACGTTTAGACCAAGTGCGTTTCATAAAGAGGAGCAAAATGGGGTATATCTCTAAGCGGCCTGCAATCATTGCAAAGGAGAGCAGGATTTTAGAGATGGGACTAAAGATGGCAAAACTCGATGTTGTACCTAGAATAGGTCCGATATTGTTAAAACAGCTGAAGACAGCACTGGTCACGACTAGAAAATCATTGCTATCAAGACTGACGATAAAGATGAGCGACAATAAAATCATAGCATAGATCACAAAATATTTGAGAATCTTGTGTTGGGTATCCTTGTCAATCACAGTTTTGTTGACATGTAGAGTCAAGACACGGTGAGGGGATAAGATGGACAAAATCTGATTTTTAGCAATTTTTGAGAGGATGAGTCCTCTGATCACTTTGAGACCACCTGCAGTTGAGCCAGCTGATCCACCGATTCCCATGAGGAAGAGGAGGATAAATTGGGAGAAGAGGGGCCAGTTGGTAATATCTCCGTAACCAAAACCTGTTGTCGTGATGATATTGGAAACCTGGAAGAAGGCCATTTCAACACTTTTAGAGACACCTTGGTAGAGGTGGAGCGTATTAAGAGTAATCAAGCCGGTAGAAACTAGGACAATGATCACATAAGCTCGCAGTTCTTCATCTCCAAAGAAAGCTTTAACCCGACGGAGCATGAGGTAGTAGTAGAGATTGAAGTTAACCCCAAAAACCAAGACTCCGATACTAACTAGATAGGTGATGAGTGAGCTACCGTAGTGGGCAATTCCGTCGTTATAGACGGTGAAGCCCCCAGTTCCCGCTGTTCCCATAGCAATGACAAAGCTATCATAGAGAGGCATACCTGCTAGGTAGTAGATAACCACAAAAAGGGAGAAGAGAGCCAGATAAAGCAGATAGAGAATCTGGGCAGTATTTTTCAGTTTGGATACAACCTTACCAAAGACAGGACCAGGGACCTCTGCCTTCATCACCTCTAAGTGACTATTCTTAGCATTGTCCATAATAGCAAGTGCGAAAACAAGCACCCCCATCCCTCCGATCAAGTGGGTGAAACTTCTCCAGAAGAGGAGGGAACGAGTGAGAACGGAAACATCGTTCAGAATAGTTGCTCCTGTAGTCGTAAATCCAGAACTGATTTCAAAGAAGGCATCAATGACGCTTGGGATTTGTCCTGAAAAGACAAAAGGGAGGCCACCAAAGAAAGACCATAGAATCCAACAGAGGGCAACGATTAAGACCCCTTCCTTGGCGTAAATCCGTTGATTTTTCGGTTTTCGTAAAACGCCAAGACCACCAAGAAGGACTAAAATTCCAATCGTAGAAAAGAGAGCGATAAATACTTGACTGGATTCTTGGTAATAGGTTGCTACACCAACAGGTACTAGAAGGAGAACAGCCTCAATCAAGAGAAGTTTTGAGAGGAGGTAACGAATCATACTTTTATTCATTTTTTACCTCTCAATCAAATCATAAATCTTGGTGATGTTTGGCAATAAGGTCGTCACGAGTAACTTGTCTCCCACCTCAAGCATATCCTCTCCAGTAGGGAAGATTGTTTTTCCTTTTCGGATAATGGCTGCGATGAGAACACCTTTTTTTAATTTTAGATGCGAAAGTGGCTTGGCAGTCATTTTATTAGCTTCCTTGATATGGAATTGCAGGGTTTCAATTTGACCATTTGCAAGATGGTGCATGGCTTGAAGATCTGAGTATTGGGCATTAACCCGACCTCGAATAAAGTGCATAATGGTATCCACTGCGATGATTTTGGGTGTGATGATACTTGAAAAATCAGGTGCATGGATAATTTCTAGGAGGCTGGTCCGGTTGACCTTGGTGATATTTTTCTGGACGCCAACACGGTCAAGAAACATAGAGGTGATGATGTTTTCCTCATCAACACCAGTTAAGGTTGCGACCGCATCGTAGCTAGGAGCACTTTCTTCCAGTAAGATGTCCTTAGCAGTTCCATCTCCTTGTACGATATAGAGATTTGGGAATTTTTCACTAAAGAAACGAGCTCTTTCAGGACTGATCTCGATAACCTTGGTATCGATGCGACTGTCTTTTAAAATGCCAAGTAGATAATAAGCGATTTTTCCAGCTCCAACGATAAGCAAACTTTTCACTGCACGCGATTTGAAATAGTTGTGGAAAAGCATCATATCTACACGATTTCCCGTAACAAAAATCCGATCCTTGTCCTGGATAGTAACATCACCACTTGGAATCATGAGTTGATGGTCTCTTTCCATAGCACAGACAATGATGTTGCCAAATTTCTTACGGAAGTCTGAGATTGGCATTTGACAGAGCCCGCTAGAATCTTTGATAACAAACTCCATCAGGCTGACACGACCTCCAGCAAAACGCTCAACTGAGAGGGCGTTAGGGAAATCGATGATATTTGAGATGGCACGGGCTGCTAAGAGTTCTGGATTAACGATAAGTGAAAATCCAAGAATATTTTTCTCTTTAAAATAGGCATTAGAGTATTCAGGATTTCGCACTCGAACGATGGTTTCTTTAGCGCCCATTTTTTTAGCAAGTACCGCTGAAATCATATTCACTTCATCGTATTCAGTTAGAGCGATAAAGATATCACACTCTTGGACGCCGGCTTGTTCCAAGATGGCAAAGTCCGCACCATTTCCAAGGAGTCCCATGATATCAAAGCGACTGACAATATGATTGAGAACAGCCTCATCTTGTTCGATGAGGACAACGTCATGGTTTTCTGCAACCAGTGAACGACAGAGGGCGAAACCGACTTTCCCTCCACCAACAAGGACAATTTTCATATAAAAAACCTACTTTTTCATGATGTAACTATCATACTCTTTTTTAGCAAAAAATGCACCTGCCAAGCCGATTTTTGGGAGAAGAAAGGACTTTTTCAAGTTTCTGAAGATACATTTGCTTAACTTCTATAAAGATACTTCTGATTTGAAGTAATTTTACTCTTTTTATATCCTTTTTCAGAAAGAGAAGCATGAAATTATCATCAAAAAAAGTAAAAAAATCAAGTCGTTTCTATTGACAATGATTCTGAAAGTGTTATACTAAGAAAGTAGTTTCGCTGATTTACTTCAAACCTGTTGTGAGGTAAGTTAACGATGCCTTAACCACGCTGTTTGCTGAGCTTGACTCCGGGCAGTGTGGCTATTTTTTTGCAATGATAAAAGGAAGCCAATTATGACAAATCACATTGTTTTATTTGAACCTCAGATTCCACAAAATACGGGCAACATTGCGCGTACTTGCGCTGCCACCAATTCTCCCCTCCACATCATCAAACCGATGGGCTTTCCTATTGATGACCGCAAGATGAAGCGGGCTGGTTTGGATTACTGGGATAAGCTTGAGATTTATTTTTACGACAGTTTGGAAGATTTCATGTCTCAGATGAAGGGTAAACTCTATCTGATTTCCAAATTTGCAGAAAAGGTCTATTCTGAGGCGAATTTGGCAAGCGATGAGGATCATTATTTTCTCTTCGGACGTGAAGATAAGGGCTTACCTGAGGACTTTATGAGAGAACATCCTGAGAAAGCTCTCCGTATTCCTATGAACGATGAACATGTCCGCAGTCTCAATGTTTCGAATACAGTCTGCATGATCGTCTACGAAGCTCTCCGTCAGCAGAACTTTGCAGGTCTTGAGCTTGTTCACACCTATGAAGCAGATAAATTGAAATAATCAAAATGCTTGCACTTGCAAGCGTTTTTTGTTAAGATTAAAGGGTCTTCAGGGCTGGGTGAGATTCCCGACCGGCGGTGACTTTAACTAGCTATTTTGGCTTACTCTTCGTTGTCTTGTCTCGATATACTCAAGTATTATCTTCGACTGCGACGCCTAGATTAATCCAAAATATCTTAGTTAAAGAAGTCCGCGAGCGCAAGCTGATGTGGTGCGATTCCACAACCGACAGTATAGTCTGGATGGGAGAAGACGAAAGAATGACTTTGTCTGTTCTGATGAGTTTATAGATGAAGTGTAACCGCTTGCTCAACAGAGTGAGGGGGACTTTTGGGATATAAAAAGTGAGAATAGATAGAGGGATCCTTTCCAACTTCTTCTGATTTTATAGAAAATTGGAGGAACCTGTTATGACAAACACACGTCGACTTTCGACCATTGCGATTTTATCAGCCATTTCATTTGTGCTGATGTACTTTGACTTTCCGCTCTTGCCAGCGGCGACCTTCCTCAAGATCGAGTTTAGTATCTTGCCAGTCCTTGTGGGCTTGGTGGTGATGGATTTGCCTGCCGCTCTAGGGATTCTCTTGATGCGCTCACTCTTGAAGTTGCTTCTGAATAGCCAAGGAGTGAACACTTACATTGGCCTGCCAATGAATATCATAGCTTTGGGAGTTTTTGTTATCGCCTTTGGTTTGATTTGGAAAAAGGAACGCAGCACCCTTCGTTTCCTACTAGCATCTCTAGCGGGAACCATCGGATTGACTACGGCTATGTTGGTTCTCAACTATGTCTATGCGGTTCCTTTGTACGCGCAGTTTGCCAACTTTGATATTGGAGAAATCCTAGGACTCTCTAACTACTTGATGACCATGGTTCTACCTTTTAACCTGATTGAAGGTCTCATCTTTGCCGTTTCATTTTGGTTGTTATACGTCCTCTTGAAACCAACCTTAAAACATTATGAGAGATAAACAAACATTTTTAATGAAGGGCAGTTTTGCCCTTTTACTTTTCGTCCTTCTTGGCTACATGGTTAAGTTTTACCCCGAAACGCTGGTCGACTTTGACCAACCGCTTCAGACAGCTATTCGTGGGGACCTGCCAGATTATTTGACAGTTTTGTTCCGTGCCCTTACGCATTTGATTGATATCCCAGTGATTATCACCTGGGTTGCTATCACAGCTTTTATCTTTTATCGTAAGCAGTGGAAGATAGAAAGCTACTTCATGGCGGGTAATCTAGCCTTAGCTGGTCTTTTAATCGTGACCTTTAAAAACATCTACCAGCGCCCACGACCAGCTATCTTACATCTGGTAGAGGAGAAAGGATTTTCTTTTCCAAGTGGCCATTCTCTGGCAGTGACGCTGATGGTAGGGACTTTGATTGTCATTCTCAGTCAGCGGATTAAAGATCCGGTTTGGAGAAAGATCGTGCAAATCGTCCTTGGCCTCTACCTAGTCAGTGTGCTAGTATCAAGGATCTATCTGGGGGTTCACTATCCATCTGATGTTCTCGCCAGTTTCTGTGTGGGCTTGGGAGCCTTGTTTATCGAATTTCCCTTCTATGACAAGCTTCGCTTCCAATGGCGATTTAAAGGCAAGCAGAAGTGAGTATCAAATTCCCTTGAGGAGAAAGAAATGAAAGTCAATATAACAGATCTCCATCCGACTCAACTATACTTATCAGAAAAGAAGTTACAAGATATCCAGATACTTTATCAGTCGGTAGAAATAATCAATGTTGCTCCAATCAGTGTTCTTGCATTCGGAGACTGCTTGTTGATTACAGACGGGCATCACAGGGCTTATCAGGCTTTATTGGCAGGTCGGGATACGATTTCTGCTGAGTGGGATAGAGATGGTGGCGATGAACTGTATCATCTCTATGCGCAAGCTTGCGAGGAAAGAAAGATTTACTCTGTTTTGGATTTAAAAGACCGTATCCTAGCTCAAGATGAGTATGAAACAAAATGGTATAACTGGTGTGATGGTTTTAATCAAGCAGCAACTCTTTTATTGAAAAGGAAAGTAGATGAAACAGACCCTGCAAATAGATAATGCATTGTGTTTTGTTCCTTTTTATACTGAAATTAGTCTAATCTAACTTGTTTTTTAACTAAAAATCTGATAAACTATGTAGTAATTGAATAGAAATCTGCAAGACTAGTAACTCAGGGGAAGTATATCAGGGAGGAGAGCCGTGACTGCAAGCTCTCTATATGAAAGCTGGGTGAATTCACTTGCACATGGATTTGAAAATGAAGGTCTGACTTGTCAGATGAAAACGGATGGTACCGCGTGTCAACGCTCCGAGTGGAGTTTTTGGCATGTGGTTTTCTTTTTATCTGATAAGCGACTGATGGAGGAATTATGTCAACTATTGAAGAACAATTAAAAGCGCTTCGCGAAGAAACGCTGGCTAGCTTGAAGCAGATTACTGCTGAAAATGAAAAAGAGATGCAAGATTTGCGTGTCTCTGTCCTTGGTAAAAAAGGGTCGCTTACGGAAATCCTCAAAGGGATGAAAGATGTCTCTGCTGAGATGCGCCCAATCATCGGGAAACATGTCAATGAAGCGCGTGATATCTTGACAGCAGCCTTTGAAGAAACAGCTAAGCTCTTGGAAGAAAAGAAAGTTGCTGCACAATTAGCAAGCGAGAGTATTGATGTGACACTTCCAGGCCGCCCAGTTGCGACTGGTCACCGTCATGTTCTCACACAAACAAGTGAAGAAATCGAAGATATTTTCATCGGGATGGGGTACCAAGTCGTGGATGGTTTTGAAGTGGAGCAAGACTACTACAACTTTGAACGTATGAACCTTCCGAAAGATCACCCAGCCCGTGATATGCAGGACACCTTCTACATCACAGAAGAAATCTTACTTCGTACTCACACGTCTCCAGTTCAAGCGCGTGCCATGGATGCTCATGATTTTTCAAAAGGTCCTTTGAAAATGATCTCACCAGGACGTGTGTTCCGTCGTGATACGGACGATGCAACCCATAGTCACCAATTCCACCAAATCGAAGGTTTGGTTGTTGGGAGAAACATCTCTATGGCAGATCTTCAAGGAACGCTTCAGTTGATTGTCCAAAAAATGTTTGGTGAAGAGCGTCAGATCCGTCTACGTCCATCCTATTTTCCATTCACAGAGCCGTCTGTTGAGGTGGATGTTTCTTGCTTCAAGTGTGGTGGAGAAGGCTGTAACGTATGTAAGAAAACGGGTTGGATCGAGATTATGGGGGCCGGTATGGTTCACCCACGTGTCCTTGAAATGAGTGGAATCGATGCAACGGTTTACTCTGGTTTTGCCTTTGGTCTTGGACAAGAACGTGTCGCTATGCTCCGTTACGGGATCAACGATATTCGTGGATTCTATCAAGGAGATGTCCGCTTCGCAGAACAGTTTAAATAATGCTTAGAAAAGTAGAAAAGGCCGATGTTGGGGTGTTGGCCAAAATTGCCAAACAAACCTTTCGTGAAACATTTGCTCATGATAATACGGAAGAGCAGTTACAGGAATACTTTGAAGAGGCTTATAGTCTGAGAGTTTTGTCAACTGAGTTGGAAAATCCTGAATCCGAAACCTATTTCATTATGCATGAAGAGGAGATAGCTGGTTTTCTCAAAGTCAGCTGGGGAAATGCTCAAACTGAGAGAGAATTAGAGAACGCTTTTGAAATTCAGCGCCTCTATGTGCTACAAACATACCAAGGATTTGGACTTGGTAAGCAACTGTTTGAATTCGCTCTGGAACTTGCCGAAAAAAATGGTTTTTCCTGGGCTTGGCTAGGTGTTTGGGAACATAATACAAAAGCTCAAGCATTTTATAATCGATATGGTTTTGAAAAATTTAGCCAACATAGTTTTATGGTTGGGGAAAAAGTAGATACGGATTGGTTACTGAAAAAGAAATTAAGGTAAGAAGATGATTCTTCTATTGAAATGATAGGAAAGGAAAAGAACTAGAGTGGCAACTGTCATTCTGGAGAACTAAATTATGCTTGTATCTTATAAATGGTTAAAAGAATTGGTGGACATTGATGTGCCATCACAAGAGTTGGCTGAAAAAATGTCAACTACAGGGATCGAAGTAGAAGGTGTGGAATCACCTGCTGCTGGTCTCTCAAAAATTGTCGTCGGTGAAGTCTTGTCTTGTGAAGATGTGCCCGAAACACACTTGCATGTCTGCCAAGTCAATGTGGGTGAAGAAGAAGCCCGTCAAATCGTCTGTGGAGCGCCAAATGTGCGTGCAGGCATCAAGGTTATGGTGGCTCTTCCAGGTGCTCGCATTGCGGACAACTACAAGATTAAAAAAGGAAAAATCCGTGGTTTGGAATCACTCGGAATGATCTGCTCACTTGGTGAGTTGGGGATTTCTGACTCAGTTGTACCGAAGGAATTTGCAGATGGCATCCAAATCTTGCCTCAAGATGCTGTTCCAGGGGATGAAGTCTTTTCTTACTTAGACTTGGACGATGAAATCATCGAACTTTCTATCACACCAAACCGTGCAGATGCTCTATCTATGCGTGGAGTAGCGTACGAAGTGGCAGCTATCTATGACAAGGCAGTCAACTTTAAAAAATTCAGTTTAACAGAAACAGACCAAGCTGCAGCAGATGCTCTTTCTGTCAGCATTGACACAGACAAGGCGCCATACTATGCAGCCCGTATCTTGGACAATGTAACCATCGCACCAAGTCCACAATGGTTGCAAAACCTCCTTATGAACGAAGGCATCCGTCCGATTAACAATGTCGTAGACGTAACCAACTACATCCTGCTCTACTTTGGTCAACCAATGCATGCCTTTGACTTGGATACCTTTGAAGGGACTGACATCCGTGTGCGTGAAGCGCGTGCTGGTGAAAAATTGGTGACCTTGGACGGTGAAGAACGTGACTTGGAAACAAATGACATAGTCATCACTGTCGCAGACAAGCCAGTAGCTCTTGCAGGTGTCATGGGCGGGCAGGCTACAGAAATCTCTGAAAAATCTAGTCGTGTTGTCCTTGAAGCTGCTGTCTTCAATGGCAAATCGATTCGTAAGACTAGCGGTCGCCTCAACCTTCGTTCTGAGTCGTCTTCTCGCTTTGAGAAAGGTATCAATGTGGCAACTGTTAACGAAGCCCTTGATGCGGCAGCTAGCATGATTGCTGATCTTGCAGGTGCGACGGTGCGTAAAGGTATCGTTTCAGCAGGTGAGCTTGATACTTCTGATGTGGAAGTTTCTTCGACTCTTGCAGACGTTAACCGCGTCCTTGGTACGGAGCTTTCATACACTGATGTCGAAGATGTCTTCCGTCGTCTTGGCTTTGGCCTTTCTGGCAATGCAGAATCATTTACAGTCAGCGTACCACGTCGTCGTTGGGATATCACCATCGAAGCTGACCTCTTTGAAGAAATCGCTCGTATCTATGGTTACGATCGTTTGCCAACTAGTCTTCCGAAAGATGACGGTACAGCTGGTGAATTGACTGCGACACAAAAACTTCGCCGTCAAGTTCGTACCATCGCCGAAGGAGCAGGATTGACAGAAATCATCACCTACGCTCTAACAACGCCTGAAAAAGCGGTTGAGTTCACAGCTCAACCAAGCAAGCTGACAGAACTCATGTGGCCAATGACTGTGGACCGTTCAGTTCTCCGTCAAAATATGATTTCAGGTATCCTTGATACGGTGGCTTATAATGTGGCTCGTAAGAATAAAAACTTGGCCCTTTACGAGATTGGAAAAGTCTTTGAACAAATAGGTAATCCAAAAGAAGAACTTCCAAATGAAATCAACAGCTTTGCCTTTGCCTTGACAGGCTTGGTGGCTGAAAAAGATTTCCAAACAGCAGCAGTTCCAGTTGATTTCTTCTATGCTAAGGGAATCCTAGAAGCATTATTTACTCGCTTGGGGCTAGAAGTGACCTATACAGCAACAGCTGAGATTGCTAGTCTTCACCCAGGTCGTACAGCTGTGATTTCACTTGGTGACCAAGTTCTTGGTTTCCTTGGGCAAGTGCATCCAGTCACTGCTAAGGCTTATGATATTCCAGAAACGTATGTAGCGGAGCTCAATCTTTCAGCCATCGAAGCTGCCCTTCAACCAGCTGCTCCATTTGTGGAAATCACCAAATTCCCAGCAGTCAGTCGTGACGTGGCCCTACTCCTCAAGGCAGAAGTGACTCACCAAGAAGTTGTAGATGCTATCCAAGCTGCAGGCGTGAAACGTTTGACAGATATCAAACTCTTTGACGTCTTCTCAGGTGAAAAACTGGGACTTGGAATGAAGTCAATGGCCTATAGCTTGACCTTCCAAAATCCAGAAGATAGCTTAACAGACGAAGAAGTCGCACGCTACATGGAAAAAATCCAAGCATCACTCGAAGAAAAAGTGAATGCAGAAGTACGTTAACTCATCAATCCATCCTTCGGGGTGGATTTTTGCTTTTCAAAATGACAATTCAGGATCAAAAATGGACAATTGAGGAGTAAGAGCACCTGTATGCACTTTAATGGGCTATAATTGTTCTATCACTTGGGTACTCAAAATCCTTAGAGAGTTTAGTTTTTAAGGAAGGATGAACAAGATAAAAATGTACATAAATCCTTGTAAAGGCTATCAAAAAGGAGTATAATAAGTGCAACATATTTCGGAGGTGGAAAATGCTAGAAGTAAGAAATCTAGAGAAAAGTTTCGGTTCCAAGCAAGTCTTGTTTGGTGTCGATTTTCAGGCAAGTCCAGGACGAATTTTGGGACTGGTAGGGAAAAATGGTGCTGGGAAAACAACGATTTTCCACAGTATGTTGAAATTTTTGGACTATCAAGGAGAGATCATTCTGGATGGGCAGGAGATTCGTCAGGAGACCTACGCTCGGATTGGCTATCTGCCTGAGGAACGCAGCCTTATGCCTAAATTGACAGTCCTTGAGCAAGTTCGCTACTTGGCGACTCTAAAGGGCATGGATGCTAAGGAAGTCAAGGAAAAACTCCCTCAATGGATGGAAAAATTGGAAGTGAAGGGCAAATTGACCGACAAAATCAAGAGCCTCTCCAAAGGGAATCAGCAGAAAATTCAGCTGATTATCACCCTGATCCATGAGCCTGACTTGATTATCTTGGATGAACCTTTTAGTGGTTTGGATCCAGTCAATACTGAGTTGCTCAAACAGGTCATCTTGAAAGAGAAAGAGCGCGGTGCAATCATTATCTTTTCTGACCATGTTATGACTAATGTCGAGGAGCTTTGCGATGATATCCTGATGATTCGAGATGGGCGTGTAGTCTTGCATGGACCGGTCCAAGAAGTTCGCAATCAATACGGGAAAACGCGTCTCTTTGTTTCAAGTGAACGAAGTAAGGAAGAATTGGAAAATCTTCCTCATGTCAAACAGGTGAGCTTGACCAAGCAAGGTAGTTGGAAATTGATCCTCGATGACGAGAGCGCTGGAAGGGAACTCTTCCCAATCCTGACTCAAGGTCAATATATCGCGACCTTTGACCAACAAGCTCCAACAATCGATGAAATCTTTAAACTAGAATCAGGGGTGGAAGTATGAGAAATATGTGGGTTGTAATGAAGGAAACCTATCTTCGACATGTCAAGTCGTGGAGTTTCTTCTTTATGGTGATTTCGCCGTTCCTCTTTTTAGCCTTATCTGTAGGAATCGGTTATCTCCAAGGGTCTTCTATGGCCAAGAATAGCAAGATAGCAGTAGTGACAACGGTGCCATCTGTGGAAGAAGGGCTCAAGGGTACCAATGGTATCAACTTTGATTACAAGGATGAAACCAGTGCCCAGGCTGCTATCAAGGATGAGAAAATCAAGGGTTATCTAACCATTGACCAAGAGGACAGTGTCCTCAAAGCCGTCTATCATGGTGAAACCTCTCTTGAAAGTGGCATCAAACTAGCAGTAACCAATAAGTTAAATGAACTGCAATACCAACTCAATCGCTCAGCAGCCAATTTGTCTCAGGAACAGGAAAAACGCCTGAGTCAAACCGTTGATTTTACTGAGAAGATTGATGAATCCAAGGAAAACAAAAAAATTGTTCAAACCATTGCGGCCGCAGGGCTTGGTTTCTTCCTTTATATGATTTTGATTACCTATGCTAGCGTCACTGCTCAAGAAGTGGCTAGCGAGAAAGGAACCAAAATCATGGAGGTGGTCTTCTCTAGTATCCGAGCTAGTCATTATTTCTACGCTCGCATGTTGGCTCTGCTTCTTGTGATTTTGACTCATATTGGCATTTACGTCGTGGGTGGACTTGCTGCCATTCTGCTCTTTAAAGACATCCCTATCTTGGCACAATCTGGGATTTTAAATCATCTAGGAGAGGCCTTCTCGCTCAATACCTTATTGTTTGTCTTGGTTAGTCTCTTTATGTACGTTGTTTTAGCAGCCTTCCTAGGATCTATGGTTTCTCGCCCTGAGGATTCAGGAAAGGCCTTGTCGCCATTGATGATCTTGATTATAGCAGGATTTGTCGGTGTGACTTCTCTAGGTGCTGCCGGGGACAATTTAGTTCTGAAAATTGGTTCCTACATTCCTTTCATTTCGACCTTCTTTATGCCGTTTAGAGCTATAAATGGTTATGCAAGTGGTCTGGAAGCTTGGATTTCTCTTGCCATAACGGTTGCTTTTGCAGTCACTGCGACAGTCTTTATCGGACGTATGTATGCCAGCCTAGTCCTTCAAACAGATGATTTGGGAATCTGGAAAACCTTTAAACGTGCCTTAGCTTACAAATAGGAGAGCCTCGCGAAAGCGAGGTTTTTCTAGATGTTAAACAGCGAAATCGGTAAAAATATTTTACATATCTATTGACTTTTAGTAGTAAAATTTGGTATGATAGTAGACGGTATTGTTTACCCCATTTGTAAGGCCCCGGAACCTTTCAAATACCCCGCGGACCGGAACATCCGCCCTGTAAACAAAAACGATATTCATATAGGAGAAATCATGAACAAAACTACATTCATGGCTAAACCAGGCCAAGTAGAACGCAAATGGTACGTTGTTGACGCAACTGATGTACCTCTTGGACGCCTTTCAGCAGTTGTTGCTAGCGTACTTCGCGGAAAAAACAAACCAACATTCACACCACACACTGATACAGGTGACTTCGTAATCGTTATCAATGCTGAAAAAGTTAAATTGACTGGTAAAAAAGCAACTGATAAGATCTACTACACTCACTCAAACCACCCAGGTGGATTGAAACAAATCTCTGCTGGTGAACTTCGTTCTAAAAATGCAGTACGTTTGATCGAAAAATCAGTTAAAGGTATGCTCCCACACAATACTCTTGGCCGTGCTCAAGGTATGAAATTGAAAGTATTCGTTGGAGCTGAGCACACTCACGCTGCACAACAACCAGAAGTTCTTGATATTTCAGGACTTATCTAAGGAAAGGAACAATAAAGTATGTCACAAGCACAATATGCAGGTACTGGACGTCGTAAAAACGCTGTTGCACGCGTTCGCCTTGTTCCAGGAACTGGTAAAATCACTGTTAACAAAAAAGATGTTGAAGAGTACATCCCACACGCTGACCTTCGTCTTGTTATCAACCAACCATTCGCAGTTACTTCAACTGTAGGTTCATACGACGTTTTCGTTAACGTTGTAGGTGGTGGATACGCTGGTCAATCAGGAGCTATCCGTCACGGTATCGCTCGTGCCCTTCTTCAAGTAGACCCAGACTTCCGCGATTCATTGAAACGCGCAGGACTTCTTACACGTGACTCACGTAAAGTTGAACGTAAGAAGCCAGGTCTTAAGAAAGCTCGTAAAGCATCACAATTTAGTAAACGTTAATTCGAAAGAATTACTATACTTACAAAGAGCACCTTTTGGGGTGTTCTTTTTTATATTTTCATACTAAATTGGTGCAATTGACACAGTTGTTGCGACTTTAGTCGCTTACAAATGTGGCTGCAACCTGACAAAGTCAGTTGCCTCTAAACGTTAAGAACCAGCTACGATACAACATTTACAACACTTCATGGTTCACGCCATGGGGTGTTTTTTTGATGATTTTTAGCAAAATTCACACCATTTTTCACACCAAATTCACACCATCAATTTTTTAAACTACGAAATGCAATAGCACCTACAGTCTGATTGACTTTATCTTTGGTATTAACGTAAGTTTTTGTAATTTCTTTATCACTATGAGTAAGAGCTTCTGAAATGGCCTCAAGCGAAACTCCAGCTAGTTTTGCTAGTGTGGCGCCTTGAATATTATGCTTATCCATAGTATTTTGTGTTATAATATAGAAACTATATAGAAAACAAAAGGATTTCTTTAAATTCTTTAAATTTCACTTTGTGTAAACATGAGAAGAATGTTGAATGCAGATAATGACGGGAGATGATTTACAATGATTAGTTTAGAGCTGTTGTCTGAAGAAAATAGTCTAGATGTCTATTCTTTTGAAAAAGAAAATCGAGAGTATTTTGAACGAAATCTACCTCCTAGACCAGCTAACTATTTTGATTTAGAAGGTTTTAAAGAAATTACGAGGGAATTGTTAACGGAACAAACGAATCGGGATGTCTACATGCATCTTATTAGAGATTCGCAAGGTATGATGGTCGGCAGAATCAATTTAAGTGTCTTAGAGAATGATCGAAAAACAGTAGAGCTCGGGTACAGAATTGGGGAAAATGTTAGCAATTTAGGTTATGCCAGCGAAGCGGTTAAGCTCGTTTTAGAAAAAGCTTTCACGACTTATGGTCTCAATAGAGTCATTGCAGGAACGGCAACGAGTAATCTAGCCTCTCAGAGGGTGCTTTTAAAAAATGGCTTCACCTTTAGTAGAATGATAGAAAATGATTTACAAATTCATAATGAGTGGATTCATACAGCAGTATTTGAGATAACGAGGCCATAATATCATCATTTCTAGTCTACTGACAAGGTTAATGGAGTCATCAATCTTTCCGGACATTCAAGAATGTTTTCTTGGATGTTTTTTGTTTAGAATCTCCGGGTATGTCTGTTAAAATTTGTTTTTCTCAGTGGACAATTGTTCACTTTTTTTATATAATAAAACTAAACCGAATTGGTTGAATTTTGAAAGTGTAAGTTCAACCGTCGATTAGTCTTTCTAAGGGAGATAATGTCCATTAAAGCATCACACTAGGAGATGAATCATGTACCAACCAGAAAAACTCAAGGCTCGTAGAAAAGAGCTAAAACTGACACAAAAAAAGATTGCAGAGCAACTGGGGATTAGTTTTCAGGCGTACTCCGCTTGGGAACGCGGGATTAAGGAACCATCCAAGGAGAAGGTTGCTCAGCTAGAGAAGATTTTAAAAGTGGCAAAAGGGTATTTCACCCAGATTGAGATTGTCCGTCTTTATAATAGCTTATCTAACCAAGGGAAGGAAAAGGTTGTTCTCTATGCTCGCAACCTAGCTCAAGAGGAACAAGCTCAGAAAGTGACGACCATGCCAGAGCGTCTCTACGAGTATCATGTCTATGAACGCATGTCAGCAGGAATCGGGGCATCGGTCTACGGTGACCAGAATTTTGATACGGTTTACTTTAATGAGGAACTAGCTCACGATTTTGCTTCCTGGGTGGCTGGGGACTCCATGGAACCTAAATATCAAAATGGCTCCGTGGCTCTGATTCGAGAGACGGGATTTGACTATGACGGAGCAGTTTATGCAGTGGTCTGCAACAACCAGACCTATATCAAACGGGTTTATCGGGAGGAAGATGGCTTGCGTCTGGTATCGATCAATCCTAAATACAAGGACATTTTCATCTCCTATGAAGAAGATCCTCGGATTGTGGGGATTATCGTTGGGAATTTTGTGCCGATGGAGGGTTAGCCTATGGGCTACTTTGATTATTCCAGAGAGCCCAAAAGTGATATTGCCTTTGTCGATATGAAATCTTTTTATGCCAGTGTCGAGTGTGTGAAAAGGGGATTGCATCCGCTGAAGACCTCGCTTTGTGTCATGAGTCGCGCGGATAATTCTACTGGTCTTATCCTAGCTTCCTCTCCCATGTTTAAGAAGATTTTTGGTAAGTCCAATGTTGGCCGGGCCTATGATCTGCCTTTTGATATCAAAACGCGCAAATTTTCCTATTACAATGCTCGAAAGCAAGGCTTGCCTACTGATTTAGACTATGTTCGCTACATCGAAGATTGGGCTCAAGTGACCCTGATCGTGCCACCTAGGATGGATGAATACATAGCAGTCAATATGGAAATCCAGCGAATCTTTCAAAATTATGGTAGTCCAGATGATATTTATCCTTATTCTATCGATGAGGGCTTTATTGACCTGACTAGTTCGCTCAACTATTTTATCCCAGACAAGAGTCTCTCTCGCAAAGACAAGCTGGATCTGCTTTCTGCTCGCATCCAGAGGGATATTTGGAGGCAGACAGGGATCTACTCTACGGTGGGTATGTCCAATGCCAATCCCTTACTGGCCAAGTTGGCTCTGGATAATGAGGCCAAGCACACTCCGACCATGAGGGCCAACTGGTCTTACCAGGATGTGGAAGAGAAGGTTTGGGCCATTCCCAAGATGACGGACTTTTGGGGGATTGGCAGGCGGATGGAGAAACGCTTGCATACTCTGGGGATTTTTTCCATCAGAGAATTGGCCACCAGTAATCCAGACCAGCTACAGAAAGCTCTCGGTCAGGCTGGCCTGCGTTTGTGGTTTCATGCTAACGGGATTGATGAGAGCAATGTTCACAGGCCCTATAAAGCCAAGTCCCAAGGGTTAGGAAATTCTCAAATCTTGCCGAGAGACTATGTAAAGCTACGGGATATTGAAATTATTCTCCGCGAAATGGCGGAGCAGGTGGCTATTAGGCTGAGAAGGGCGGGCAAGAAGACAACCCTTGTCTCTATCTATATTGGTTTCTCTAAAGAGGAGGTTAGGTCGTCTATTCACACACAAATGAAGGTCGAACCGACCAATAATACAGCTGTCTTAACGGATTATGTTTTGAAGCTATTTCATAATAAATATACTTCTGGAGCGGTCAGAAGTGTCGGAGTCAACTATTCAGGATTTGTGGACGAGTCTTTTGGTTTGATCTCCCTCTTTGATGATGTTGACAAGTTAGAAAAAGAAGAAAGGCTCCAGACAGCCATTGACTCCATTCGGGAACAATTTGGTTTTACGTCCCTTTTAAAGGCCAATGCACTGGAAGAAGCCTCTAGGAGTCTTGCCAGAAGCAAGCTGATTGGGGGCCATTCTGCTGGAGGATTAGATGGACTAAAATGATTGATCGTTCTTATTTACCCTTTCCATCTGCGCGTGACTATCAAGATCCAGGGATGCAGAAGTGGATGGGCTTTTTCCTCTCAGAGCATACTAGTTCACTCGGTGAAGAAAAAAATCGGGTTGCTTTTTCGACGAGTTTGAATCCCGTTGAGAAGTTACTCTTGCTTTCGCAGCTTTATGTCGGGCAACTAAAGGGATGCTTTGTTGTCAAGGGAAAGAAACAGAAAGCCACTATCGTCGGCGAGGTGAGCGAATTATCATCTCAAACTCTATCTATTAGGACCAATGAGGGCTATAGGCTGGTAGAGCTAGCAGATGTCCTCGAAATTCGACTGTGGGAGGAGGGAGTTTATGACTAGAAAAGAGTTGTATGAAAACAAACTGCAGATGGATTATTTTTCAGAAGCCTATATTCGTTTTGAAGAGGATTTTCAAAAATACTCTGCTATGAATGTGCCTTTGACTTTTTTGATTGATGACATCCTACGCACCATGGCGATGAATCAGAAAAACTACTTTGTCTTAAACAAGGAAAATGCCAAGGATGGGCGGGAGCATCGCTTTTACTTTAGGGTGGTGACGGAAAAAGAGTGTCCCAGAAATCGAACCTATGCATACGCTGGACTCAAAAATAGTAGTCAGTGACTAGGTGTGGGAGAGGGAAGTATGATCTAGAAAAGATGGCTTGTGAACGTCAGAAAATCTCATGGTATTGGAATTCGAAACACCATCCTATATCTGTGGAGTTCTTGCAGAACTTATGATGGTAGTTCTGATGAGATAAGGCAAGGCCCACTCTCTTTTTTAGATGAGCATTTATTTGAAAACGTAGTTGGATTTGAGAACACCTATTCTCAATGATCATCTTACTTTATAGATTCATACCAAAACATCCATGTGTATTTGTGGATGTTTTTTAATTTTACAGATAGAAAAAGAGAAGACCGAATGGTCTTCTCAACGGGGGAACTGAAATAATGGGAAAGAATCAATCAAAGATTGTTATTAGTCTTTAAAATTCTTTTGGAAGATGAGGAGAGACAAGATAGAAGTAATGGCTGCCAAGAAGAGGAAGGCATTCGTTTCTTGTTCCCCAGTTGCTGGGAGTTGTCTTTCCTTGTCTTGTTTAACTGTAGTTGTAACAGGAACTTTTTCATCTTTTGCTGGTGAATTGTCTGTTACGGCTGGAGCAGTTTTTTCAGTCTCTCTTGGTAGAACATACTCAGGAAGAGTCACAACTGGTGGTGCCTCTGTTCCAACTGAGCTTTGTTTGCTACCTACCTCAATCACTCGATCTTGAGCTGGAGTTGCTTCTGTTTGGAGAACCTTGCGATTGTCGCCGTCCACTTCAACATATTCGACTAAGAGACCGTCTTTCCCTTCTGATAGAACTTGTTCTTTTCCTTTGTCTAATTGTGGGTTTTCGCGACGAATAGTCTTGAATGGTACTGTCTTATTGACGATTTCCAAACTTGGAAGTGTAAAGACAAGGTCCTTAACTCCTTCCTCAGGACTTGAAGAAGTAATTGGTTTTTCAGGTTGAGCTGGTAGAGGGTGTTCAGGAAGAGTCACAACTGGTGGCGCTTCTGTTCCAACTGAGCTTTGTTTGCTACCTACCTCAATCACTCGATCTTGAGCTGGAGTTGTTTCTGTTTGGAGAACTTTGCGCTTTTCGCCGTCCACTTCAACATACTCGACTAAGAGACCGTCATTCCCTTCTGATAGAACTTGCTCTTTTCCTTTGTCTAATTGTGGGTTTTCGCGACGGATAGTCTTGAACGGTACTGTCTTATTGACGATTTCCAAACTTGGAAGTGTAAAGACAAGGTCCTTGACCCCTTCCTCAGGACTTGAAGAAGTAATTGGTTTCTCAGGCTCAGCTGGATTTTCCGGTTGAGCAGGATTTTCCGGTTGAGCAGGATTTTCCGGTTGAGCAGGATTTTCCGGTTGAGCAGGATTTTCCGGTTGAGCAGGATTCTCCGGTTGAGCAGGTTTTTCAGGTTGAGTAGGTTTTTCAGGTTCAGCTGGTTTTTCAGGTTGCGCTGGTTTTTCCGGTTGAGCCGGTTTTTCAGGCTCAGCAGGCTTTTCAGGCTGAGCAGGTTTTTCAGGCTTAGATGCTTCAAGCTTGCTAATTTGTTCAAGAGCCGATTCTAGCGCTTTATTAACTTCTTCTTGAGTCTTGGCCTCTTGAATTGCAGCAATTGCTTGGTTTGCAAGTTCAATTAATTTCTTCTTAGCTTCATTGTTAGAACCAAGCTCAGCGACTTTTTTCTCGATAGCTTTGGTCAAGCTGTCCATAGCCTTATCGTACTTAATTTCCGGTTGTTTTGGTTCGGCTGGTTGCTCAGGCTGGTCAGGTTTCTCAGGTTCTTCTGGTTGTTCCGGTTGCTCTGGACTAGGCTCCTCTTGGCCTCTTTGATAGTTCTCATCCTTGGATAGGATATCTTGTAGGGCACTGACTGTCAACATGACTTCTTGAACATCCACTGCATCAGCACTGAGTTGGTTTCTCAATTTTTCTAGATTTGCTTGGAAAGCTTGGCGTGCAGTAGCCGTATTCTTCAAGCCTGCTGGGTCAAAGTTGGACAGATCATCTTTCCATTTTGAGATAGACTGGATGATATCTGCCTTGCTGTAGAGTTCGCTACCTTCGCCACGAGTGATGAATTGGTCTACCTGAATACCGATATTTTGAGACAAATCGTTTCGATCAGGATCTAGTTGAAGGGTGACTGCGTGCAAGTTTTCATCCAGACCTTTTAGGCTAACCAGAGTTTGATTGCCTTGGCGTTGGGCTGCACGACCGCTAAAGTATTTCTTACCATCAATAGTTGAAGCATTTCCCATGCCATCTTGGTAAGGAACTTCTTTGCCATCTAGGAAGACTTTATAGATACCATGATTTGGATCGACATAACCCTTGATATCAAGTCCAGTACCGTAGAAGTAGGCTGTGACAGTTGTCTTTTTCTTTTGCTCGTCAGTTAAGCGACCAAAGGAAGCCCAAGACTCCGTTTTTTGGTACTTGTCTGCCGAATTGGTTTCATGGTGCCAGCCAGGACTATAATCCAACTGACTAGCTTGGTCATCATAACTTGTTTGGTCCTTGACCAGCAATTCAGCTTTCATCACTTGGATGGTTGCATCGGTAGCGAAACCGAGTAGGGCACCATCAGTGACAGAAGTGAGCTTGGCTTTGAAGTCAAAGACAGAATCGGCTTGTTCTGTAAAGTCAATCGTTGGGATGGTAACAGTCTTTTCTGTTTCTCCGTCTTTAAAGGTCACATCTTGAGTTGTATCTTGGTAAACTTTACCGTGAACTCCAGTTCCAGGTTCTGTGATGAAGCGAACAGTAGCAGCCCCCTTGCTTCCACCAACACGTTTAATCTTAACAGTGACAGGTTTTCCTTTTTCGACTTCGTAGTTAGTAGACTCAAGTTCAAACATCCCTTTGCTATCATTGTTTAGGGTGTAGATTCCTTCTGTAGCAATTGGTTCGCCTGTTTTATTTACAAGGGTAATAGTGTGTTGACCAGGTGCTAAATCGCCTGTCTCAAAGACTTTTTGGCTACGTTTACGGCTAGCGTTCTTAGTTTGCACATCCGCAACTTTTTGGCCATCAACGTAGACGGACATTTCTCCATGACCAGGATCGACCGTAGAGACGACATAGGCCTTGGTTCCTGTGAAGGTATAGCTTACTTTGGCATCTTTTTGATTGGTCCACATAGAAGTGCCACGCACACCTTCAGATTCATTGTACCAAGTTGTTCCGGCTGTATCCGCTGTTGTGTTTGAGTGGTATTCAAGTCCAAGAGGGTAGCCATCTGTCTTTTCAATGCTGCTTGGTGTCTTGTAGACTGAGAAGTTGGTCAAGATTGGAGTTGCTTGAGCACCGGTGATGGTCACACGGATTTTTTGTGCCTCTACAGGTTTTCCTTGAACCAAGCGACGGTAACCAACGGTCGAACCTTCACCGTAAGTCACCCAGCGACCGTTGATTTCGACTTCAATCTTGAAACCAGAGATACGTTGACCTTTGGCGATGTCTTCCTTGAGTTCAACGACGTCAAAGCGTCTCTTTTGTCCCAAATCGACTGTAAAGCTACCGGTTGTGGCATCATTTGAGAGGGCCCAGCTGGTGTCATCTTTACCGTCTGTGAGGTGGCTTTCCTTGTAGAGGTGGTTTTGACGAGTAGAACTTGCTGTTACAGTGGCACCTTTGGCAAAGTCAGTCGCATACATTTGGTCTAGGGTTGCCTTGAATTCCTTCAAGCGAGCTACATCTGCATCTGCGAATTTTCCTTCTTTATTTGGTGGAATATTGAGAAGGAGTGGCGTTCCACGACCAACAGACTTGAAGTAGATATCCATCAACTCTTTGAGTGATTTCGGCTGTTGATTGTCATGGTAGAACCAGCCCGAACGAATCGAAACGTCAGCTTCCCCTACAGAGTACATATCACCATCTGGGTCACCATGGTTGAGGTATTCATTTTTCACATCGTCTGTGATGTTGGCTCTTTTAACTTTATGCCATACAGGGTCCCCTGCGATTCCCCGTTCATTTCCGATCCAGCGAACGCTTGTCGGTTGAGCAGAGAAGATAGCAATATCTCCTTCAGCTTCTTTAATGTATTTGAACCATTCATCAAAAGTGTAGGTCACTTTTTGGGCACCGCTACCACGCGCACCGTCCATCCAAACCTCGATAAATTTCCCTTTATTACCGTATTTCGGATTTCCAAGGATTTCTTTCAGTTGGTTGAGATAGTATTGGTTGTATTCTTTTTCGGTTGCAACATGGTATTTTGGATGATTAGCATCCCATGGTGACAAGTAAACACCCATATTCATGTCATACTTGCTAGCAGACTTGGAAACTTCTTCGAGAAGGTCACCCTTACCATCTTTCCATGGGCTAGCAGCTACGGTATGGTTGGTGTACTTAGAAGGATAAGCAACGAATCCGTCGTGGTGTTTAACAACCATAATAGTTCGTTTGAAGCCCGTTTCCTTCAGAGTACGGATCCATTGGTCAGTATCCAAGTTGGTTGGATTGAAGTATCGAGGGTCTTCTTTTCCATTTCCCCATTCAGAATTGGTATAAGTGTTCATTCCGTAGTGGATGAAGGCTGCCAATTCTTCCTTGTGGTAATCGAGTTGGGCTTTGCTTGGAAGAGGTCCATGATTGCCAATCTCAGTTTCTTTATCTTCTGGATGAGCGACTGGTGGAATCGGTGTTGTTGGATTAGCTGTATCAGCGACTGGCTCGTATTCAAAGACGACCTCATTCACTCCTTTTTGCTGGATAGTTGCTTCCAAACTAGCTTTTACTGGACGGTAGCCAGCAATGTCTTTTGTATGGAAGGTGTTGACAAAGGAAACATCATACTCTTGACCGTCATTGTTATCAACTGTCGCTTCCGCTAGTTCAGTAGCGGTTCCTTTTTGACGGTAGTAAACTTTGAAGGAGCCTTTGTTGACTTTATAGACTACCTTGATGACACGGGTTCCAGGAGCTGTTTTGCTAACGACATTGTGGTTCCACTCGTCTTTTAGTTGCTTCTGAATCTCAACCCCATCAATGGAAAGAATCTGGTATTTCTCTAGATTTTGCTTGTAGAATTCGGTTGGAGTGATTGCTTTCTTGAAATCATAGTCAAAGCCAGTTCCCACTTCTGTTTTGTCTAAGAAAGTATCATTTTCTTTGACTGGATTGCCTGCTTCATCCACGTGCTGGATCACGACACGTCCGTAATCAATTCCCTTGACTAGAGTAGCGACACCGCTCTCATCAAAGGAGTACTGATTTTCTCCGATGACAGCTGTCTTATTTCTAAGCATTTCACCTTCGGGTGTAAAGTAGTATCGTTTGCCATTATCCCCTTGATACCAGCCCTTGACACCATATTTGTCAATGATATCTTTGACCCATTTGAGTTGTTCAGGAGAGAGGACAAGTCCACCACCAAAGCGGTCTTTCTCAGGCACACCGTTGTCAACAGTTCCGTGTTGGTGTACGCCGATGACTTTTCCATCACCATTGATAATTCCGCCACCAGACAAACCAGATACAGAAGTTGTTTGATAAGTGATGCCAGTAGCTCCCTTGTCATCATAAGGATCGACGGATTTTACCTTGCCGTCAGCCTTATAGAGTTGGCCAGCTATGATAGGCTGTTTAAGTTCTTTTGAGCTTGAGTCAGTTGGATAACCAATCGTGCTGACAGGATCCCCTGCTTTGTAAGTCTTATGCTCAGCGAGTGGTACAAAAGTTGCTGATTTATTTGGGCTTGCAATTTGTATAGGGACAGGTGATACAACTGCTGCCAAGTCATTTTGATATCCCTTGCTAAACTCTTCTTTGTTCCAGAAGTGGATATCTTTCTCTTGAAAGAGTGTGGTATTTCCTGAATTTGGCTGAGAATTTTTAACGGGAGCGTTGGAGCCTAGATTGTAATAGAAACGCGCAGAGTCTCCACCACGAACATGGCCCTCTTTGTCTAAAAAGTTATGAGCAACTGTCAAGAAAACATTAGGGGCTACAAAAATACCAGACCCAGAAACGATGTATCGTTGAGCTCCACCATTATAAATGCTGTAAACCATAGTAGCAGCAGTTGCAGGTTGCCCCTCGTAGTTGATGTGTTTGAGGTCTTGTCCACCGTTAATGATGGCACGGTTTCCGTTCTCAGCTTCCTTTGGAGTTTCTTCCTTGTTCTTTAGAATGCTCTCAGTTTCTACTTTTGGACTAGCTTTCTGGTCAACGATAGTACTCGTATCGAGTTCTTTGACAGGTGTGTCTGGATAGGCACGGTCCGGAATTTCTTCAGGGAGCAAGTCAGCATTGTTGGTATCGGCAGCAGGCGTTTCTTGTTTTTCAGCTTCTACACGGCCTTCTTTTTTAGCTGGTTCAGCCTTGCCTTCTTCTATATCTGCGACTTGTTCAATTTGCTGATCTAAATTGGATGTCGTGGCAGGAGACGTTTCGTCTGCACGCACGGTTCCAGAAGCAAAAAATGCCAGTCCGACGATAACAGAGGCTACACCTACAGTCAACTTCCGAATACTAAATGTTTGCCCTTTTTCAAAAAGGTATCGATTCATAATATACTCCTAGTTTTTAGAAAGGCAGTCAGCTACTGCCAGAGCCCAAGTCTGACTTGGTTACAACTTGATTTAAGGAAAACAACTCTCTGATAATTTGTGAGCCACCTTACCTCCTGTTTATAAAGCGCTTTCATTTTAAGATAAAAAAATTTAAAAGGTCATTTCTCCCTTAAAATGACTGAAAACTTTTAATATAACAAATATACTAAATTAATAAAAGAATTGCAATAGCAAAAAGCAAAAAAATAAATATAAATTAAAGAAAATCAGTCACTTTTTAAAGAAAAAACGCATCCTTTCATGGCTCAAACTAAATGAAAGGATACGTTTTAAAAAGAAATTAGAGTATCTTTTGGAGAGACTCTTGGATGGTTTGGGGGTCTGTTTTGGAAGAGAAGCGCTCAAGAACTTGCCCATCTCGACCAATGAGAAACTTAGCAAAATTCCATTCGATTCGTTTTCCTAGCGGACCAGCTTTCTGGTTTTTTAGCCAAACATAAAGAGGATCTGCTTCCTTGCCGTTGACCTTGATCTTGGCAAAACGAGGGAAAGTGGTCTGATAGTGTAGGCTGCAGAAGCTATTGATTTCCTCTGCGCTGCCGGGTGCTTGTCCCATAAACTGGTTACAAGGGAAATCTAAGATTTCAAAGCCCTGATCTTGATAGCGTTCATAGAGTTCTTGAAGCGCCTGGTACTGGGGCGTTAAACCACATCCTGTAGCAGTGTTGACAATCAAGAGAACGTTACCACGATAGCTATCCAGTGGAGTTGCTTGGTTGTTTTGGTTCAAAACGGAAAAATCATAGAGTGAAGTCATTGATCTATTTTCTCCTTATGTTTGTGATTTTTAGGAATTTTTTCCTCCTGTAGTGATAGAAATCCATCAAAGATAGCAGCAATACTCAAGCCAAATACCAATAATGGGATGAGTGTATCGATTTGGACAAGTTTTTCCAAAAAAGTAGAAAGAGGAATTTGTTCGACATAGAGTTTATGAAAGCACAGCAAGGTAAATAAACCAATTAGAATACCGATAAATACGAGCCAACTATGAACCCTAATCTCCTGTTTACTATAGATTCTGTACATCGTTGAGGGCTGGAATATATACTAGAAGGAGCAATATCTCAGGAATCGGTAAGTTGCCTGAAAAGATGATGAAGAGGATTAGAGAACTAAATATAAGATGATAGGTAAGTAAGGTAAGTAGTGCTTTCATAAGTTTTCACCTATTCGTCGTCTTGATTTTTTTTGGCTTTTCGAATGCGAAGAGAGACGAGGAACTGTATGCTCGCTCCGAAGAAGATAGAACCTAGAATGCTTGCTAAACCATTTCTTATAGTGAGAAGAGACTGAAAATAGTCCTGACTCTCACCTAGCAGTATATGGAGAAGAGGGGTTATAAAAAACATCCATAAGCCAAAGAACAAACCTGCTTTCAGACCCGGGCAGTGTAGTTGCTTACTTTCTTTCTTTCTCACTCAGCATATCTAGATCAATAGCTGTGATGCCCGTTTTCTTGGTTTGGGAGACCACATAGAGGGCAGCTACCATCGAAATGCCAAACACCACGAGAGGATAGCCGATAGCGACAATTTGCGGGTATTTATAAGCAAGGACAAAGGGAATGAGATTACCTAAAGTCATGAGGTAAAAGAGAATCACAAAGATTTTATTTCCGATGCGGTCAGCTTCGCGTCGTTTGTGTTCATCAAGTGGTCCTGAAATGCCATAAATGCGTTTGATCAGTTTTTCAGTGAAGGTTTCTTTTTTCATGAGTTTGCTCCTTTTTTAAAAATTATCCTCCCAAAAGAGACTGTTGAGGTCAGTTTGGAGGCTGCGGGCGAGATTGAGACAGAGTTCCAGGGTTGGATTGTACTTGTCGTTTTCAATCATATTGATGGTCTGTCTCGAGACACCGATATCTTTGGCGAGTTCGAGCTGGGAAATGCCTAGTTCTTTGCGAAATTCTTTCACACGATTCATCTGTTCTCCTTTCTGATTTGTGTCGTATATATTTGACTACATTATATTCTTCTATAGAGCGAATGTCAAGCATATTTGACATATTTCTTAAAGAAATCTTACTTGTTTTTTGTCTATTTGTCTGACAAGTGCAAGCTAGTCAGATTTGTGGTAAAATAGATAGGATATGACAAAAGAATTTCATCATGTAACGGTCTTGCTTCATGAAACGATTGATATGCTGGACGTGAAACCTGACGGTATCTACGTTGATGCGACCTTGGGTGGAGCAGGCCATAGCGAATATTTATTAAGTAAATTAAGTGAAAAAGGACATCTCTATGCCTTTGACCAGGACCAAAATGCCATTGACAATGCGCAAAAACGTTTGGCACCCTATATCGAAAAGGGGATGGTGACCTTTATCAAGGATAATTTCCGTCATTTGCAGGCACGTTTGCAGGAGGCTGGTGTCCAGGAAATTGATGGAATTTGTTATGACTTGGGAGTGTCCAGTCCTCAGCTAGATCAACGTGAGCGTGGTTTTTCTTATAAAAAAGATGCACCACTGGATATGCGCATGAATCAGGAAGCTAGTCTGACGGCCTATGAGGTGGTCAATCATTATGACTATCACGACCTAGTTCGGATCTTTTTCAAATATGGCGAGGATAAGTTTTCTAAACAGATTGCCCGTAAGATTGAGCAGGCGCGTGAGGTGAAACCAATCGAGACGACGACTGAGTTGGCAGAGATTATCAAGTCTGCCAAGCCTGCCAAGGAACTCAAGAAAAAGGGGCACCCTGCCAAGCAGATTTTTCAGGCTATCCGAATCGAAGTCAATGATGAGCTGGGAGCAGCAGATGAATCTATCCAGCAGGCCATGGACATGCTGGCTCTGGATGGTAGAATCTCAGTCATTACTTTCCATTCTCTGGAAGACCGCTTGACCAAGCAGTTGTTTAAGGAAGCTTCAACAGTAGAGGTTCCCAAAGGCTTGCCCTTCATTCCAGACGATCTTAAGCCTAAGATGGAATTGGTATCCCGTAAGCCAATCTTGCCAAGTGCCGAAGAGCTAGAAGCCAACAACCGTTCGCATTCAGCCAAGTTGCGCGTGGCCAGAAAAATTCACAAGTAAGAGGAAAAACATGGCAGAAAGAATCGAAAAAACAAGCCAGCTATTGCAAACGAAGTTTAAAGGTTTTTCACGTGTGGAAAAGGCCTTCTATGTTTCGATTGCTGCAACAATGATTATCCTGGCAATTAGCGTTGTGTTTATGCAGACCAAGCTACTACAAGTTCAGAATGAATTGACCAAGGTTAATGCTCAAATCGAAGAAAAGAAAACCGAGCTAGACGATGCCAAGCAAGAGGTCAATGAATTGATTCGTTCAGAACGTTTGAAAGAAATTGCAAACTCCAAGGATTTGCAGCTGAATAACGAAAATATCCGAGCAGCGGAGTAAGATATGAAACAGTGGAAAGAAAAAATCATCCGTTATGCCGTTCGTAATCGTAAATCTCCAGAAGAAAACCGCCGAAGAGTAGGGAAAAGCCTGAGTTTATTTGCTGTCATACTCTTCGCTGTCTTTTTGGTCAACTTTGCGGTTATTATCGGAACGGGTAAAAAATTTGGGAAGGACTTGGTCCAAGAGGCCAATAAGGTTCACCAAACAACCAAGACCATCCCAGCCAAACGAGGAACCATCTATGATCGTAATGGAACGCCTATTGCAGAAGATGCGACTTCGTATAATATCTATGCCGTTATTGACAAGACCTACAAGTCAGCAACAGGCAAAATCCTCTATGTAGAGGATTCTCAATTTAATAAGGTAGCTGAAATTTTCCATAAATATCTGGATATGGAGGAGTCCTATGTCAAAGAACAACTTTCTCAGCCAGATCTGAAACAGGTATCCTTTGGTACCAAGGGAAATGGGATTACCTATGCCAATATGATGGCTATTAAAAATGACCTAAAAACTGCTGGCGTTGAGGGAGTTGACTTTACAACAAGCCCTAACCGTAATTATCCCAATGGACAGTTTGCTTCATCCTTTATCGGTTTAGCGCAACTCCATGAAAATGAGGATGGCACCAAACGTTTGATTGGGACATCTGGTTTGGAGAGTTCTTTAAATAGCATTCTGGCGGGTACAGATGGGATCATCACCTATGAGAAGGATCGTCTGGGAAATATTGTTCCGGGTACAGATCAAGCTTCCCAACAAACGGTAGATGGAAAGGATGTGTACACAACCCTTTCTAGTCCCTTGCAATCCTTTATGGAAACCCAGATGGATGCCTTTCAGGAAAAGGTAAAGGGCAAGTATATGACGGCTACCTTGGTCAGCGCTAAGACAGGGGAAATCCTAGCTACGACCCAACGGCCGACCTTCAATGCAGATACCAAGGATGGCATCACAAAAGACTTTGTCTGGCGTGATATCCTCTATCAAAGTAACTATGAGCCAGGATCGACCATGAAGGTGATGATGCTGGCCTCAGCTATTGACAACAATACCTTCCCCGGTGGCGAATACTTTAACAGTAGTGAATTGAAAATAGCAGATGCGACCATTCGAGACTGGGATGTCAATGAAGGATTGACTAGTGGTGGCACCATGACCTTCTCTCAAGGTTTTGCCCACTCAAGTAATATTGGGATGACCTTGCTCGAGCAAAAGATGGGAGATGCAACTTGGCTGGACTACCTTAACCGCTTTAAGTTTGGGGTGCCAACCCGTTTTGGTCTGGCAGATGAGTACACAGGTCAATTACCTGCTGATAACATTGTCAATATCGCCATGAGTTCATTTGGACAAGGGATCTCTGTTACCCAGACCCAGATGCTTCGCGCTTTTACAGCTATTGCTAATGATGGGGTTATGTTGGAGCCGAAATTTATCAGCGCCCTCTATGATCCAAATGACCAGTCTGTACGTAAGTCTCAAAAGGAAATCGTCGGAAATCCTGTGTCAAAAGCGGCAGCTTCCTCTACTCGGGATCACATGGTCATGGTCGGAACAGATCCTGTCTACGGTACCATGTACAATCATAGTACAGGAAAAGCAACTGTCAATGTCCCAGGTCAGAATGTTGCCCTAAAATCAGGGACTGCTCAGATTGCCGATGAGAAGAATGGGGGTTACCTGACAGGTGAAACCAACTATATCTTCTCTGTTGTGTCGATGCATCCTGCAGAAAATCCTGATTTTATCCTCTATGTGACGGTGCAACAGCCAGAGCATTATTCGGGTGTTCAGCTTGGGGAGTTTGCCAACCCAATCCTTGAGCGAGCTTCTGCTATGAAAGAATCCCTCAATCTTCAGTCAACTGCTAAGAACTTGGATCAGGTCAGCAAGACAACAAGCTATGCCATGCCAGCTACCAAGGACTTTACGCCGGGTGACCTAGCAGAGGAATTGCGTCGCAACCTTGTCCAACCAATCGTTATTGGAACAGGAACCAAGATCAAGGAACTCTCGGTTTCTGAAGGATATAATTTGGAAGCTAATCAGCAGATCTTGATCCTGTCAGATAAGGTCGAAGAAATGCCTGATATGTATGGATGGACAGATGAAAATGTGCAAACATTTGCCAAATGGCTGAATATAGAAATCGAGTGGGAAGGTAGCGGCAAAACGGTCAAGAAACAAAGTGTCCGTGCCAATACGGCCCTCAAAGACCTTAAAAAAATGAAAGTAACTTTAGGAGATTAAGATGATTAGTTCCATTAGTGCTGGAATTCTAGCCTTTCTATTGACCTTGATTGGCATTCCAGCCTTTATCCGATTTTATCGAAAAGCGCAGATTACAGGTCAGCAGATGCACGAGGATGTCAAGCAACACCAAGCTAAAGCTGGGACTCCAACCATGGGAGGTCTCGTCTTCCTTATCGTTGCAGTAGTTGTGAGCTTTCTGGTTGCTCTCTTTACCCAACAATTGACCAACAATGTCGGCATGATTTTGTTTATCTTGGTTTTGTATGGTTTGGTAGGTTTTTTGGATGATTTTCTCAAGGTCTTTCGTAAGATTAACGAAGGCTTAAATCCCAAGCAAAAACTTGCTCTCCAGCTGCTTGGAGGAGTGATTTTCTACCTCTTTTATGAGCGTGGTGGTGACATGCTTTCAGTCTTTGGCTACCAAGTACATCTGGGTATTTTCTATATCTTCTTTGCCCTTTTCTGGCTAGTTGGCTTTTCAAATGCGGTGAACCTGACGGACGGGATCGACGGCTTAGCAAGTATTTCCGTGGTGATTAGCTTATCAGCTTACGGTGTGATTGCTTACATGCAAAATCAACTGGATATTCTTCTTGTGATTCTTGCCATGATTGGTGGTTTGCTAGGTTTCTTCGTCTTTAACCACAAGCCTGCCAAGGTCTTCATGGGAGATGTGGGGAGTCTGGCTCTTGGTGGGATGCTAGCAGCTATTTCTATGGCTCTTCACCAAGAATGGACCCTTTTGGTGATTGGGATTATCTATGTTTTTGAAACAAGCTCTGTTATGATGCAGGTTACCTACTTCAAACTTAGTGGTGGGAAGCGTATTTTCCGTATGACACCTGTCCATCACCATTTTGAGCTTGGAGGATTCTCAGGCAAGGGCAATCCTTGGAGCGAGTGGAAGGTTGACTTCTTCTTTTGGGGAGTTGGACTTCTAGCAAGTCTCTTGACCCTAGCCTTTTTATACCTGCTGTAAAAAATAAAACAGGATGAAGTTGTTCTTCATCCTGTTTTTCTTATGTTAAAAGTTAGTTGGATTTATCCTTTCTTCCTTTTAACATAAAAGTGGCTGTAAGGGCTAGGCTGAGGCCTGCTAAGAAGAGGAGTGGATTAGATGTTTCTCCTGTTGCTGGAAGTTGTTTTTTAGGAGAATGATTTCCAGCTTTAGCAAGACTAGGATTAGCTGAAAGTTCTTCAGCCTCGTGTGCCAAGGTTTCTACATCTGAACCACTTGGTTTTTTCTCCGTGGCAGAGGTTGTTCCAGCAGCTTGATAGACGACAGCATAGGTACTGAAATGACTAGTGATGAATTCTGCCATTCCTTCTCGAACGGTGAAATCAAGAGCTTTCAACTCCTTAGTCGGAGTAATATAGTAGACCTTTTCTACGCTAGCTGAAATAGGCAATCGAACCAAGACAGAGCCTTTTGGCTGCAAGCTATGATTTGTTGGATTTTTAAGTTGTAGGTCGTAAGCATCATAGGTCTTGCCAAAGAGTTCCTGAGCTAGGATACGTCGACTAGAGATGTGAGAAATTCCTTCTAAGTCAGTGACTCCACCGATGATTTCTACTCCAGTTTCCTTATCTTTTAAGACTCGAACTGGATAGTCAGGAAGGCTAAGGCTTGGAGCAGCCTGATCCCCACTAGTTCCGATAGGTTTGGTGTATTCAGGTTTTTCAACAGTAGGTGCTTCCTCTTGACCTGCTGTTCCGATAGGTTCGGTGTATTCAGGCTTTTCTACAGTAGGAGACTCTTCTTGCCCCGCTGTTCCGATAGGTTCGGTGTATTCAGGCTTTTCTACAGTAGGAGACTCTTCTTGCCCCGCCGTTCCGATAGGTTCGGTGTATTCAGGCATTTCTACAGTGGGTGGCACTTCTTGCCCTGCAGTCCCGATAGGTTTAGTGTATTCAGGAATTGTCACTGTAGGTGGTTCCTCTTGCCCTGCAGTCCCGATAGGATCAGTGTACTCAGGTTTTTCAACAGTAGGAGCTGGTTCCTCTCCCTTGCTTGTAGTTGGTTGCTTCTCATCAACTTTCTTTTCATCCTTTTTAGTAAAGACGGCTACGATAGGGCTGCTTGTGGTATTTCCTTGAATGGTATAAGCTTCAATGGCATTTCCAGCTTTGCGATTGGTTTCGTCAGGAATTGGGATTTGAACTTGATTGTCTTGGATTGATAGGATAGTCTGATCTCCACTTGTAACCAGATGCGTTTCATCCACCTTACGCAAAACTAGAGGATCTTTGACACCTGGGAAGGTCACTGCGATGGCTTCCCAATCTCCGGATGGTAGGGTTAAGGAAATGGTTTTGTCATTTTCCTTAAGAGGCGCGATGCTCGGGCTATCTATACCAACAGCAGGGGCTTTGATGATATCAAAGGAGTCTAGAGAGATTTTCTTGCGACCTTCAGGTGAATCTGGGTCAACTTGTAATGTCAGGGTGTGCGGACCGTCAGTAAGATTTGTAAATTCGCCAATAAAGGCTCTCTTTTCGGTTGCACCTGAAGTGTAGAAGTCTAGACTTGGCATTTCTTTGCCATCTAATGTAACACGTGATCGTCCAAGAGCGAGGCTCTTCAAACCATAGATTCGAATGCCCGTCCCTGTAAAGGAAATAGTTGCCTGAGCTTCTGAAGCTGCACTAGAGTCGCTGTTGTTGATATCAGCGTATTTTTCCGTACCTCCGTAGAGCTCAGGGTCAGACCAGTCCTTAAACTGGGAACCATACTGGATACGCGAATCACGATCATCCATTTTTTCAATCGTATTGCCCGTTCCTGCTAGGATTTTGAAGTAGTCTAATGAAATTTTCGAGCGCTCACTACCACGGTGTTTATGCTCGCGTTTAATGCTAAGAGTCAATGTATGAGGTCCGTCTGACAATCCTGTAAAGCGACCGATGAGGCTACCTTTTTCAGTTGCCCCAGCAGTATGGAAATCAAGTTCGCCAACTTCTTTACCATCTATTTTAACAGTGGCAATACCGAGTTCAGACGATTTTAGTCCATAGATTTCGATACCAACTCCAGTGAAAGGGATGGTAGCAGTTAAATCTTTGTCAGTGTAGTTTCCTCGTGAAAGATCAGCAAACTTCTCTGTTCCTCCGAATAATTCTGAGTCTGCCCAGTTTCCAAAGGCAGCTCCGTACTGGATACGGCCGTCTTGATCATCCATCAATTCACTAGGGGGTTCTACAGTTGCTTGTTCAGAGACTTGTGTAGAAACTTCGCCCAGCATAGCCTTGACAGTATAGGTGTAGGCATGTTGAGGATCTAGTGATCGGTCAATAAAGTGGGTTTGATTGGTTACAAATTCTCTGGTCGCAAAGGTTTGGTCAGACGCGTCTTTCACTTGTCTTTGGATGACATAGTGGGTAGCGCCTTCTATCTGATTGAAAGTGAGTTCGGCGGTGACACCATTTTGTCGAACGGCTGTCAGACTGGTTACACGACCAGGGAAGTGTTCAAAGGTAATGACGTCACCTTTTTGTGTTGCCAGTTGGATGCGATTGTTTTTGAGAATCGTTGCCTTGACTGGCTTGCCATTGACCTTGATCTGACTGGCTTCGATGTTTGGATAGTCTACAACCAGGTCTCCGCCGACATTTGAAAGGAAGGACAAGCTTTGCAAGTTCTTATCTTTCCACTTCATGCTGACTTCAAAGTTACCTCGAGCAACCAAGCCAGAAACTTGACCGTCTTTCCATGCATCTGGAAGGGCTGGCAATGGTGCAATGTAGCCAGTGTGTGATTGGAGAAGCATTTCTGCCATCCCACTGGTTGCTCCAAAGTTGCCATCAATTTGGAAAGGCGCGTGGGTATCCCAAAGGTTTTCTAGGGTTGAATACTTGAGCTGTTCAGCGAGCAAGCGATGGGCACGGTTACCGTCCAACAAACGAGCCCAGAGGTTGATTTTATTGGCCTTAGACCAACCAGTACCACCATCTCCACGGTGGTTCAAGGTAGCACGCGCAGCCTCTAAGTATTCAGCCTGGTCCTTGCTAAAGAGCGTACCTGGGAAGAGACCAACTAGATGGGAAACGTGGCGGTGATGATTTTCAATCCCTTCATTGGTGAATTGCGGACTGTCCTCCTCGTACCATTCCTTGATGCGTCCCTCTTTGTTGATGTGAAGGGGTTTTAGTTTGTCAAATTTAGCCTTGACCTCTGTGACTAAGTCTTGGTCGACATTCAGATGGTTGGCGACTTCCATGTAGTCGTGGAATAGCTGCCAGACTAGCGATTGGTCAAAGGTATTTCCGATGGTAATGGTCCCGTGTTCTGGTGAGTAGGATGGAGAAGACACCCAACGGTCACTGGCCTGGTCATAGTGCAAGAAGGAGTTCCAGAACTTAGCAGTCTCTTTCAACATAGGATAGATCTTTTCTTTGAGATAAGTCTCATCCTTGGTGAATTTATAGTAGTCATAGACGTTCTGCATCATCCAGGCATTAGCGGCTGGCGACCAACCCCAATAGTAATTCCAACCAGGAGTAGTCCAGCCAAATGGAGTTGCTTGAGTGTGGACCAGCCAACCATTTTCTTGTCCGTCTTTGGATTCGATACCAGCATATTCTTTGGCAGCGATACGACCATAATAGCGCATGTCATCAATGTAATTGATCATTGGCTTGGCTGTCTCAGCAAGGTTACTCATGTAGGCTGGCCAATAGTTCATTTGCAAATTGACATTGAGGTGGTAGTCAGCGTTCCAAGGTGGATTGTCTACAGCATTCCAGACTCCTTGTAGGTTGGCAGGAAGGGCATCCGTCCGATCACGCGACGAACTAATCAGTAGATAACGTCCGTATTGGAAGAAGAGTTCTTCCAATTTTTGCCCTTTTTCTGGGTTATAGCCTTGAAGGGCCTCTTTCGTCGTTTGAGCAGTCTTGTTTCCACCTAGGTTCAGTTTAACGCGGTTAAAGAGACTTTGATAGTCCTTGATATGGGCCTTTTTAAGTGTCTCGTAGTCTTTGGCCTTAGCTGCTTCGACAATCCCTTTAACTGTTTTTTCGAGGTCAATGTCTTTTCGATAGTTGGTTTTTGGATTCTGAGCAAAGTTAGTCTTGGCACTGAGATAGAGGGTTGCATAACTTGCGCCTGTAACGGTCAGAGTTTCGTCCTGAACAGTCACCTTTCCATCCGTTTTAATTCCTAGATAGGATGCAAATTTGAGGCCGTTATCTTTGACAGTTCCCTTTAGAAGGATTCCGTTTGCATCTGTAGTGACATGACCATTCTTATAGTTGGAATATTCCCAAGAGTAGTTGCCATTAGCAAGCAAGTCTTCTGTCAAACTGTTCCAAAGGGTAAAGTCAAGTGTCTTGTTTCCTTTTTTGGTCAGGTGGGTCACAGTGACATCATCAGGATAACTAGAGAAGGTTTCGCGTTTGAAGGTCGTCCCATCTTGGGTGTAAGAAGTGGTCGTAGTGGCTTCTGTGATGTCCAAACCACGATGATAATCAGTTACAGTATCTAGTCCTTTCTTCTGGTTATTAAAGACCATGAAGATATCTCCAAAGGCTAGGTAACGTCCATACTGGGCGTTGTTTGGTCCAACTAGATTTTGTTCAGCTAGCTGTTTTGCTTTTTGGCGGTCACCAGCTTCAAGGGCTTTACGTATCTCTGCTAAGACCTTGTAGCGGTCCTTGTAGTTTCCTCCGTTATAGTCGGTGCTATCGGGTTGTGGTCCTCCAGACCAGAGGGTCTTTTCGTTGTACTGGATTCTTTCTTCGCCAATCAGACCAAAAACCTTGGCTCCCATTTCTCCGTTTCCGACAGGAAGGGCTTGTTTTTCCCATCCATCATAGGAGGGAGCTGTTGGCTGATCGTAGTTGAGTTGATAGTTTTCTTGCTTTGTCACCGGCTGATCTGCTTTTTCAGGTTCCTTCTTTTCTTTAGCTTCTACAATGGCTTCTTCACTAGCTTGACTATTTGTCTTCTGAGTCTCCTCAGCTGGCTTGCTTTCGGAAACTACTGGACTCTCGGCTAGAGACGGATTTGTAGTTTCAGTAGTTTCAGCTGCTTTGGGTTCACTATCAGGCTTAGTGATAGCTTCAACAGAGCTTGGTTCAGTTTGCTTGACCTCAACACTGTCTGCGGCTACAGTGTGGTTGACTAGAAAAACGGCCCCCAGTAAAACAGAAGCAGTCCCAACCGTCAGCTTGCGGATGCTGTAGCGACAGGATTTCTCCCAAAAGTGTTTTTTCATAAAACTCTCCTTTGTTTATCTGAAATCGCTTACATTACATGAAGCAGTTTCGTTTAATTTGTTTCTATTTATCTCCTCACCTCCCATTCTACTGGTCATCTAGCATTTGTCAAGAGGTTTTTGGTGAAAAACATATTTGATATTGCTTTTTCTTAAAATAGTAGAGAAAAGAGAGGAAGGGGGAGAATTATTCGTAATTTCATAGTTCATTCTGATTGTAAGACTAGCTTAGAATTAGTTTCCCTCCTCCCTGAAAGCGTAAAACAAACTAGTCAGAAAAGTCACTTTGTGGTATAATATAGAGGACTCAAAAAGAAACAGGAGAAAAAGAATGGACTTACTTTTAGCAATTGTCTTGATTGTGCTAGCTTTTCTAGGAGGAGCTCTTGGAGGGATGTACTTGGTTCGTAAGCAAATCGAAAAAGAATTTGCGGACAACCCACGTTTGAACGCTGAGGCAGTTCGTGCTCTCTTGAGTGCAAATGGTCAAAAACCAAGCGAAGCCAAGGTACAACAAGTTTACCACCAAATCATCCGCCAACAAAAAGCAGCCCTTGCTAACAATAAAAAGAAAAAATAAATAGGAAAAGTCTGGGATGAAAGTTCCAGACTTCTCACTATGTTCAATAGTTCTCAAGGATAAGACTTTTTCCTTGCATTCTATTGATATTTGATTATGATTAAGAGAGAGGCAGTTGCCATTCTATCAAGCTGTCGGTCAGTTCATTCAGGACAAAAAATCATGATGAACTATCAATGAGAAAAAGACTAGAAAGAAGACTGTATGGATAATCGACCAATTGGTTTTTTGGATTCGGGTGTCGGGGGCTTGACCGTTGTTCGTGAGCTCATGCGCCAGCTTCCCCATGAAGAAATCGTCTATATTGGAGATTCGGCACGGGCGCCCTATGGCCCCCGTCCTGCTGAGCAAATTCGTGAATATACTTGGCAGTTGGTCAACTTTCTCTTGACCAAGGATGTCAAGATGATTGTCATTGCTTGTAACACTGCGACTGCGGTCGTCTGGGAAGAGATCAAGGCTCAACTAGACATTCCTGTCCTAGGTGTGATTTTGCCAGGAGCTTCGGCAGCCATCAAGTCCAGTCAAGGTGGGAAAATCGGAGTGATCGGAACCCCCATGACGGTCCAATCAGACATCTACCGTCAGAAGATCCATGATCTGGACCCGGACTTACAGGTGGAAAGTTTGGCCTGTCCCAAGTTTGCTCCCTTGGTCGAGTCTGGTGCCTTATCAACCAGTGTCACCAAGAAAGTGGTTTATGAAACCCTGCGCCCCTTGGTTGGAAAGGTGGATAGCCTGATTTTGGGTTGTACCCATTACCCACTCCTTCGCCCTATCATCCAAAATGTTATGGGACCAAAGGTTCAGCTCATCGATAGTGGGGCAGAGTGTGTACGGGATATCTCGGTTTTGCTTAACTATTTTGAAATCAATCGTAGCCGAGATGCGGGACCTCTTCAACATCATTTTTACACAACAGCCAATAGCCAAAGTTTTGCCCAGATTGGAGCAGAATGGCTGGAAAAAGAGATTCATGTGGAGCATGTAACATTATGACAAACAAAATTTATGAATACAAGGACGACCAGGACTGGTATGTCGGTGTCTGGGACGTCTATGGAGGCATCTACAGTCTCATCAAAGATCCTCTTGAGCTTGATTTTATGGATTTGGCTCGGATTTTTCGTGATGAGGAAAACGGCTTTCCGATTACGATAACGGTGATGCGCTGGTCTTCCAACTTCCGTCTGCTCTCCTTTATCGTCGAGATTTTAAATGCAGAAGCAGGACGTAACTTGGAAGTCATCCAACGTCAGGGGGCTTTGCTCTTGGTTGAAAATGGGCAACTCCTGCATGTAGAACTGCCTAAAGAAGGTATTGATGTAGAAGCCTTTTTTGAAACCAGCAAGGTTAGAGAAACCTTGTTGATTGCGACTCGAAATGAAGGCAAGACCAAGGAATTCCGAGCTATCTTTGACAAACTAGGCTATGATGTGGAAAATCTCAATGACTATCCAGAACTGCCTGAAGTAGCTGAAACAGGCATGACCTTTGAAGAAAATGCTCGCCTCAAGGCAGAAACCATTTCCCAATTAACAGGCAAGATGGTTCTAGCAGATGACTCAGGTCTCAAAGTCGATGTCCTTGGTGGCTTGCCAGGTGTCTGGTCAGCCCGTTTTGCAGGAGTGGGAGCGACTGACCGTGAAAATAACGCCAAGCTCTTACACGAATTGGCCATGGTCTTTGACCTCAAGGACCGTTCGGCTCAGTTCCACACAACCCTAGTTGTAGCCAGTCCAAACAAAGAAAGTTTGGTGGTCGAAGCTGACTGGCCAGGCTACATTAACTTTGAACCTAAGGGTGAAAATGGCTTTGGCTATGACCCTCTCTTCCTGGTAGGAGAGACAGGTAAGTCAGCAGCTGAATTAACCCTTGAAGAAAAAAATAGCCAATCCCACCGCGCCTTAGCCGTTAAGAAACTTTTGGAGGTATTTCCATCATGGCAAAGCAAACCATCATTGTAATGAGTGATTCCCATGGCGATAGCTTGATTGTCGAAGAAATCCGTGACCGCTATCTGGGTAAAGTCGATGCCATTTTTCACGATGGTGACTCTGAACTCCGTCCCGATTCTCCGCTTTGGGAGGGCATCCATGTCGTCAAAGGCAATATGGACTTTTATGCGGGCTACCCAGAACGTTTGGTGACTCAACTTGGTCCGACTAAGATCATCCAGACGCATGGACACTTGTTTGACATCAATTTCAACTTTCAAAAGTTGGACTACTGGGCTCAGGAAGAAGATGCCGATATCTGTCTCTATGGTCACTTGCATGTGCCAAATGCTTGGATGGAAGGAAAGACACTCTTTCTCAATCCAGGCTCCATCAGCCAACCACGAGGGACTATCAGAGAATGTCTCTATGCCCGTGTGGAGATTGATGACAGCTGTTTCAAAGTAGACTTTCTAACACGCGATCACGAGGTTTATCCAGGCTTGTCCAAGGAGTTTGCTCGATGATTGCCAAGGAATTTGAAGCATTTTTACTGGATCAGGAAGAGACTTTCCTTACCCCTGCCGAGAATCTAGCAGCCTTGATTGATACCCATAATGCTGACCATGCGATTTTAGTGCTGAGCCAAATCACCTATACCCGTATCCCTGTTGTGACCTTTGACAAACGCTTTGTCGGAACCATTGGTCTGAGAGATATTTTGGCTTATCAAATGGAGCAGGGTTTGACGGATGAGCAGATGGCAACGACAGATATCGTCAATATGACCAAGACAGATGTGGCAGTCGTCGCTCCAGACTATAACATCACAGAGGTCCTCCATAAACTGGTAGATGAACCTTTCTTGCCAGTGGTAGATGATGAAGGAATTTTCCAAGGAATTATCACGCGCAAGTCTATCCTCAAGGCTGTCAATGCCCTCTTGCATGACTTTAGTAAGGAATATGAGATTCGATGCAAATGAGAGATAGGATTTCAGACTTTTTAGAGGGAAAGCAGGGTTTGTCTGCCAATTCCAAGCAGTCCTATAGGTATGATCTGGAGCAATTTTTAGACATTGTAGGTGAGCGGATTTCCGAGACTAGTCTCAAGATTTACCAAGCCCAGCTAGCCAATCTAAAAATCAGCGCCCAAAAGCGGAAACTTTCGGCCTGTAACCAATTTCTCTACTTTCTCTATCGGAAAGGAGAAGTGGACAGTTTTTACCGTCTGGAATTAGCCAAGCAAGCTGAAAAGAAGACTGAAAAACCAGAGATTCTAAACCTAGCCTCTTTTTGGCAGGAAAGTAATTATCCAGAGGGTCGCTTACTAGCGCTCTTAATTCTAGAAATGGGACTCTTGCCTAGTGAGATTTTAGCCCTCAAGGTTGCAGATATCAATCTGGATTTTCAGGTGTTGCGAATTAACAAGGCTTCCCAACAGAGGATTGTCACCATACCCACGACCTTGATTCCAGAGCTAGAACCCTTGATGGGGCAGACCTATCTCTTTGAAAGGGAAGAGAAAGCCTATTCTCGTCAGTGGGCTTTTCGACAGCTGGAGTCATTTGTCAAGGAGAAAGGTTTACCAACCTTATCAGCCCAAGCCTTGCGGGAACAATTCATTCTAAGACAGATAGAAGAGAAGGTCGATTTGTACGAAATTGCAAAAAAACTAGGATTAAAAACAGTCCTGACCTTAGAAAAATATAGATAATGGATATTAAATTAAAAGATTTTGAAGGGCCCCTGGATTTGCTCCTGCACCTAGTCTCAAAGTATCAGATGGATATTTACGATGTGCCAATCACAGAAGTCATCGAACAGTATCTAGCCTATGTCTCAACCCTGCAGGCCATGCGTTTGGAAGTGACGGGTGAGTACATGGTCATGGCCAGTCAGTTAATGCTGATCAAGAGCCGCAAGCTTCTTCCAAAGGTGGCAGAAGTGACCGACTTGGAGGATGACTTGGAGCAGGATCTTCTCTCTCAAATCGAAGAATACCGCAAGTTCAAGCTCTTGGGTGAGCACTTGGAGGCTAAGCACCAAGATCGGGCTCAGTACTATTCTAAAGCGCCAACAGAGTTGATTTACGAGGATGCGGAGCTTGTGCATGACAGGACGACTATTGATCTCTTTTTGGCTTTTTCAAATATCCTAGCCAAGAAAAAAGAGGAGTTCGCACAGAATCACACGACCATCCTGCGGGATGAGTATAAGATTGAGGATATGATGGCCATCGTAAAAGAGTCCTTGGCTGGACGAGACCAGTTGCGCTTGCAGGATTTGTTCAAGGAAGCCCAGAATGTTCAAGAGGTCATTACCCTCTTTTTGGCAACCCTAGAGTTAATCAAAACTCAGGAATTGACCCTCGTTCAAGAGGAGAGTTTCGGAGATATCTATCTCATGGAAAAGAAGGAAGAAAGTCAAGAGGCACAAAGCTAGACTTGATAGAGAGGAAATATGAGTACTTTAGCAGAAATAGAAGCGCTCTTGTTTGTAGCAGGTGAAGATGGGATTCGGGTCCGTCAGTTGGCTGAACTCCTATCACTTCCATCGACAGGCATCCAACAGAGTTTAGAAAAATTAGCCCAGAAGTATGAAGAAGACCAAGAGTCGAGTCTGTCCCTGATTGAGACAGGTGGTGCATATAGATTGGTCACCAAGCCTCAATTTGCAGCGATTTTGAAGGAATACTCTAAAGCTCCCATCAACCAGAGTTTATCTCGGGCTGCCCTTGAGACCTTGTCCATCATTGCTTACAAGCAACCTATTACCCGAATTGAGATTGATGCTATCCGTGGGGTCAACTCGAGTGGGGCCTTGGCAAAGTTGCAGGCCTTTGACTTGATACGAGAAGACGGAAAAAAAGAAGTGTTGGGTCGCCCCAACCTTTATGTGACTACGGATTATTTCCTAGATTACATGGGAATTAACCATTTGGAAGAACTGCCAGTGATTGATGAGCTTGAGATTCAAGCCCAAGAAAGCCAATTATTTGGTGAAAGGATAGAAGAAGATGAGAATCAATAAATATATTGCCCACGCAGGTGTGGCCAGTAGGAGAAAAGCAGAAGAACTGATCAAGCAAGGCTTGGTGACGGTTAACGGCCAAGTGGTGCGTGAACTCGCAACGACTATTAAGTCAGGCGACAAGGTTGAAGTTGAAGGCCAACCTATCTACAACGAAGAAAAAGTCTACTACCTGCTTAATAAACCGCGTGGAGTGATTTCCAGTGTGACAGATGACAAGGGCCGCAAGACTGTTGTGGACCTCCTGCCCAATGTCAAAGAGCGAATCTACCCAGTAGGTCGTTTGGACTGGGATACGTCAGGGGTTTTGATTTTGACCAATGATGGTGACTTTACGGATGAGATGATTCACCCCCGTAATGAGATTGACAAGGTCTATGTCGCGCGTGTTAAAGGTGTGGCTAATAAGGACAATCTCCGTCCCTTGACCCGTGGACTCGAGATTGATGGCAAGAAAACCAAGCCAGCTGTATATGAGATTCTCAAAGTGGATCCAGTAAAAAATCGCTCAGTAGTGCAGTTGACTATCCATGAAGGACGCAACCATCAGGTTAAAAAGATGTTTGAAGCCGTCGGTCTTCAAGTGGATAAGTTGTCTCGGACACGTTTTGGACACTTAGACTTGACAGGTCTTCGTCCAGGAGAATCCCGTCGCCTTAATAAAAAAGAAATCAGCCAACTACACACTATGGCTGTAACCAAGAAATAATGAAACGAATCTTAATAGCACCAGTACGCTTTTACCAACGTTTTATCTCGCCAGCCTTTCCACCCTCTTGTCGTTTTGAGCCTACTTGTTCCAACTACATGATCCAGGCTATTGAAAAACATAGCTTTAAGGGTGTTTTGATGGGCTTGGCTCGGATTTTACGTTGTCACCCCTGGTCGAAAACAGGTAAAGATCCTGTGCCAGACCACTTTTCCCTCAAACGAAATCAAGAAGAAAAATAAGCCCAACATCATTTGCTGTTGGGTTTTCTTGTTTATTTCAAAGCTTTTTGTGCGTCTTCAATCATAAGTTTAGTTGATTCAAGTCCGCCTCCGCTTAGGTACCAGAGGTCTGGTGTTAGTTGGATGATTTTACCGTTTTTAGCGGCAGGAGTTTCAGCGATGAGGGCATTTTCTAGGACGCCGTCGTTGCTTGAGTTGTCCCCACCGATGGCAAGGGTACGGTTGATGACAAAGAGGATGTCAGGATTGATTTCTTTGACACTTTCAAAGCTGACTTCTTGTCCGTGGCGTGAGTCTTCAAATTTGGTGTCAGTTGGCTTGAATTTTAAGGTTTGGTACAAGAAAGAGAAACGAGATTGGGCACCAAAGGCAGCCATTTTTCCTTCGTTGAGGAGAATAGCAAGGGCTTTTTTGTCAGAACTTTCGTTTTTAGTAGCGACTTCTTGGATGCTCTTGTCTAGATTAGCTAATTCTTCCTTGGCTTTCTGTGTACCAGTTTCGCCAAAGGCAGCAGCTAATGATTGGATGTTGGTTTTAGTTGAAGTCCAGTAGTCTTCTTTTCCTGTTTCAAAGAGGACGGTTGGCGCGATTTCTTTGAACTTGTCTACGAATTTTTGGGTACGTGGAGAAGCAATGATCAAATCCGGTTCAAGAGTAGCGATGGCTTCTAGGTCTGGCTCAACCATAGAACCAACATTTTTAACTTTTTCAGCTAGGCTTTTGAGATAGGTTGGAACAGTTTTTGTAGGCATTCCGACGATATTCTTTTCAAAACCTAAAGCGCGAATAGTATCCGCAGCACCGAGGTCAAAGGTCACAATCTTTTCAGGAACCTTTGAAAGTTTGACCTCATCTAGTGAACTTTTAATAGTCACTTCTGTTGGAGCAGAGCTACTTGTCTCTGTCTGCTTCGTAGTTTTAGTTGTACTACATGCACCAAGTAGGAGCAAGAAGCTAGTCACTAGGGCAGTGAGATAAAGTTTAAGGGATGTTTTCATAATTTCTCCTTTTTAAAATGTGATAACGATGTAGGGAGGCTCTTAGATAGGCTTGTTAGCTAAGAGACAGAGGGTTCTCTAACATGAGTTCAAAATAGCTAGCTATAGATACAGATCTTTTTGCCATTGATATCAGCCAGCGTGATGGGAATCTCATAAAGTTGACTGAGCAGGTCAGCCTGCATGATTTGAGCAGTCGTTCCCTTGCAAAAGACTTGACCGTCTTTAAAGGCAACGATTTCATCCGCATACTGGCTAGCCATGTTGATATCGTGGAGGACGATGATAATGGTTTTGCCAAGTTCCTCCACCAGTCGCCGAAGGATCTGCATCATGCTGACACTTTGCTTAATATCGAGATTATTGAGCGGTTCGTCCAGCAAGATAAAGTCCGTATCCTGAGCCAGTACCATAGCGATAAAGACACGTTGGAGCTGTCCACCAGACAGGCTATCGATGTAGCGGTCTTTTAAGTTGGTCAGTTCCAAATAGTCCAGAGTTTCTCGGATTTTTTCCCAGTCTTCTGCTCTCAGACGTCCTCGGCTGTAGGGAAAACGTCCAAAACTGACCAGTTCTTCAACGGTTAATTTGGCTTGGTAATTGATCTTCTGCTTTAGGATAGTGAGCTCTTTGGCCAGTTCTTGCGAATTCCAACTCTCGATTTCACGGCCTTTGATACTGAGGATTCCTTGATCCTTCTTGGTCAGTCTGCTCATAATGGAGAGGAGAGTTGATTTTCCAGCACCATTTGGACCAATGAAGGCTGTCAGTTTCTGAGGACTGACTTCAAGCGAAATGTCTTGCAAAATATCCTGTTTTTGAATGGATTTGTCAATGCTTTCCAGTTTCACCGACGTGCCCTCCTGTAAAGTAAGATAAAGAATAAGATACCTCCAACACTCTCGATAATCATGCTGATGCGAATTTCTAGTGCAAAGACTCGTTCGATCAGGGCTTGCCCCAAGGTCAAACTAATAAATCCAATCAGAATGGCTACGATAAAGAGCAACTTGTGTCGATAATCTTTGACAATCAAGTAAGTGAGATTGGCCAGCATAAAGCCGAAGAAGGCCATAGGCCCTACCAAGGCAGTCGCTGTTGAGGTCAAAAGCACGATGCCCCAGAGGAGTTCTCTCTGTTCTTTTTCAACATCGAGTCCCAGTATCTGAGCCGTTTCTCTTTGCAGGTGCAAGACATCCAGAATGACTGCTTTTCGAAAGAAAAAGATTGTCAAAGCGAGGATGATCAAAGAACCGACGGCTAGGATGGAAGTGTTGAGATGTTGAAAGGAGGCAAAGAGACTGTTCTGCAGTTTATCGTATTCATTTGGATCCATCAGAACTTGGAGGAAGGTACTGATATTTCGAAAGAGACTTCCCAGGGCTAGGCAGATTAGCAGAATGAAAACCAAATTTTGCTTCATCAGCGTCTTCAAGTAACCTTGTAAGGCGAGAAAGAAGAGGGATTGAAGCAGAAGCAAGACTAGAAATTCTAAGACAGGAGACTTTCCAAGCTGTAGAAATTTGCTTTCAAATATCAGTAGCAGGGTCTGTAGCAAGACATAGAAGGATTCGATTCCCAAAATACTTGGCGTCAGAAAGCGATTTTCCGTCAGGGTTTGAAAACTAATGGTCGAAATCCCTGTCGCGATGGCTACCAAGAGATAAACGATGATTTTTTGGGAACGCAGCTTCCAGGCAAAGGCAGACAGGTTAGTGATAGGCCAAAAGTAGAGGAGACAAGCTCCGATGGCCAGAATAATGAGAAGGCAGAAGAGCTTGGTATGTTTGCTTTTAAACTGCATTTTTTTGTCCCCCTCTCCATAGAAGTAGGATAAAGACGAGACTACCGATGATTCCTAGAATGAGACTGACAGACAGCTCATAAGGCCGAATCAAGACTCGAGAGAGGATGTCACAGGCCAGAACCATATTGGCACCGACCAGAGCGACCATGAGTTTGGTTTGACTCAAATTATCTCCATAGCGCTTGCGGACAAGATTGGGAACGATGACCCCGAGAAAAGGCAAGGAACCCACGGTAATCATGGTGACACTTGTCGTTAGCGCCACTAGAAAGAGGGCCAGTTTTTCAAGTAGAGAGTAAGAAATCCCCAAACTCTCACTGGTTTCCTTGCCCAGATTCATGATGGTGAAGGTTTGGGATAATTTCCAAACGGCTATCAGGATAATGAGGCCTAAGAAGAGCCACTCATACTGATGGGTCTGAATCATGGAGAAGGAGCCCTGGGTCCAAGCAGTCATACTCTGAACCAGATTGAAACGATAGGCGATAACTTCTGTGATAGAACCGATAATCCCACTATAGATGATCCCAATCAAGGGCAACATCCACCTTTCCTTTATAGAAAAAATAGTCATAAAGGCCAGGAAGAAGAGGGTAAATAAAATGGATGATCCAAAAGCAAAGAGCATCTTTTGGGTCAGACTCGCAGACGGAAAGACAAAGAGGCTTAACACCATTCCCAGTTTAGCGGCTTCTGTTGTTCCGACTGTACTCGGAGCAGCAAACTGATTTTGGGTGATGGTCTGCATGAGGAGTCCCGCCATGCTCATACTAGAGGCTGTTAGGAGAATGCTAATGGTTCTTGGAAGACGTGACTCTTGAAAGAGAAGCCATGTCTGCTGGTCAAAAGCAAAGAATTTTTCCCAAGAAAAATCACTGGTTCCAATGCTGATAGAGAGAAAGACTAGGAGTAGAAGTAAGCCTGTTAAAATATGAGAGAGTTTCATACCCCGTCCTTTCATGTAGATTTGGTATAAAAATACCCTTGGAGATAATGTAGCATGATTTCTTTAATCTGTCAATAAATTTTCTGACAATTTAATGTAAAAAGAAAGAAAAATTCCTGAAATAATATCTGCCCCTCTCTTTTATTGGAAAACTGAGTAAAAACCAATCTACCTTCCCACTATCCTTCTCCTATAAAAAGTGGTAAAATGGAGGACAGAAAGAAGGAACTGATATGACAACATTATTTTCAAAAATCAAAGAAGTAACAGAGCTTGCTGCAATCTCAGGTCATGAAGCACCTGTCCGGACTTATCTTCGTGAAAAGTTGACACCACACGTGGATGAAGTAGTGACAGATGGCTTGGGCGGTATTTTTGGTATCAAACATTCAGAAGTAGCCGATGCGCCTCGTGTTTTGGTCGCTTCTCACATGGACGAAGTTGGTTTTATGGTCAGCGAGATTAAGCCAGATGGTACCTTCCGTGTCGTTGAAATCGGTGGCTGGAATCCTATGGTGGTCAGCAGCCAACGCTTTAAACTCTTTACTCGTGACGGTCGTGAAATCCCAGTGATTTCAGGTTCTGTCCCTCCACATTTGACACGTGGAACAGGTGGGCCAACCATGCCAGCTATCTCTGATATCATTTTTGATGGTGGTTTTGCAGACAAGGCTGAGGCAGAAAGTTTTGGTATCCGTCCGGGTGACACGATTGTCCCTGATAGTTCCGCTATCTTGACAGCCAATGAAAAAAATATCATCTCCAAAGCTTGGGATAACCGCTACGGTGTCCTCATGGTGAGTGAGTTGGCAGAAGCCCTATCAGGTCAAAAACTCGGAAATGAACTCTATCTTGGCTCGAACGTCCAAGAAGAGGTTGGTCTTCGTGGCGCTCATACTTCTACAACTAAGTTTGACCCAGAAGTCTTCCTAGCAGTTGATTGTTCACCTGCTGGTGATGTCTACGGTGGCCAAGGCAAGATTGGGGATGGCACCTTGATTCGCTTCTACGATCCAGGTCACTTGCTTCTCCCAGGGATGAAGGATTTCCTTTTGACAACGGCTGAAGAGGCTGGCATCAAGTACCAATACTACTGTGGAAAAGGTGGAACAGATGCTGGAGCAGCTCATCTGAAAAATGGTGGTGTCCCATCTACAACCATCGGGGTCTGCGCTCGTTATATCCACTCTCACCAAACTCTCTACGCTATGGATGACTTCTTAGAAGCTCAAGCCTTCTTGCAAGCCTTGGTGAAAAAATTGGATCGTTCAGCGGTTGATTTGATTAAAAATTATTAAACATAAGGGAGGTGGTCAGGATGGCAGAACCAAACCTAGAAAGCCTTATAAGAGATCTCTACAACCATGCTCGTCAGGGTTTGAGTGAAGATTTAGTTGCTGCTCTCCTAGAGACTGCTAAAAAACTGCCTACCACTAATGAGCAATTACTAGCAGTCCGACTCTCAGGACTGGTCACCCGTGAATTGCTCACCAATCCCAAACACCCAGCACCTGAATTGATCAATTTGGCTCACTTTATCAAAAGAGAAGAAGCCAAGTACAGGGGCACTGCAGTTTCTGCTATCATGTTTGGTGAACTCTTTAAGATGCTTTGATTCCATTGTGAATCAAAGTATTTTTTATATGCTCCAAAAGAAATTCTTAATGAGGAGATGAAAAAAGCCATCCCATTCAGGATAGCTTCTTACCCATTAAATCTGTTCAGCGATGACCTTTTCAGCTAGGTTCATAGCATGGTCAGATACACGAGTGTAGTGGGAAATGATGTCGATAAAGTTGACTCCAGCTTGTGTAGAACACTCACCCTTGTTAAGGCGTTTGATATGGGTCTTTCTGAGAACACGTTCCATATTGTTGATTTCTTTATGGCGTTCAATCAGACTCTGAGCTTTTTCAATATCATTGTTTTCCACACTATCAAGGGCATCCTTGATAAAGTCAGTAGTTTTTTGATAGATATCCGCTAATTCCTCTAAAGCAGCTTCAGAAAAATGAACATCTTTGCGTTGGAGGTAGTCTGTTAGGTTGAGCAAGCCTTCTGCGTGGTCTCCAATCCGTTCCAAATCACGAGACGAATCCAGGATGTTAGTCAAGACTTCGCTTTCCTTTTGACTCAAGGATTCGCTTGAGAGTTTGATGAGGTAACGAGTGAGTTTTTCATCAATGGTGTTGATGGCTTCCTCTGTCTTGTGCCCTTTTTCAGCTACCTTTTCATCCAAACCGATGATATAGTTATAAGAAAGGTCAAAAGCTTTTGCTGCATAGTTCCCCAAGTGCAAAAGTTCTTTTTTGGCATTTCCTAGAGCGATAGAAGGAGATTGTTGGATAAGTTGTTCGTCGAGATAAAGGGGCTCGTACTTGACAACCTCGTCTTCACCAGGGATGAGCTTGGTTACAAAGTAGGCCAAGGCTCCGATGAATGGAAATTGTACAATGGTGTTACTTACGTTAAAGGCACCGTGAGAGAAGGCGATCGTCATCTCAGGTGAGAGGTGAAGAAGTGCCTGGAAGTACTCGATCATAGCAGTGAAGGGGCCTAATAAGATTAAGCAAAGAATAGTCCCTAGAACGTTAAAGGTAACGTGGGTTGCTGCAACGCGTTTTGCAGAGACATTGGCTCCAGCTGCCGCGATGATAACGGTTAGGGTTGTCCCGATATTATCCCCGAAGAGAACTGGTAGTGAACCTTTAAGGTCAAGGAACCCACCTGCATAGAGGCCTTGCAAAATCCCGATTGTAGCCGAGGAAGCCTGGATGAGGACGGTAATCACTGCACCAGCTACCACTCCTAAAATAGGATTTTGTCCCAAGGTTACCATATATTCCTTGAATTGTGGTAAATCTTTAAGTGGGCTCATACCGGCACTGATGAGGTTGAGTGCGTAGAAGATTCCCCCGACACCAAATAGGATGCGCCCGATATTGTTTGCTGTTCGATTTTTTGTAAAGAAGAGGAACATGGTTCCAAGGAAAATCAAGGGCAAAGCATACTCGCCCAGTTTGAAACCGATGATAAAGGAAGTAACAGTGGTTCCAATATTGGCTCCCATGATAATTCCGATAGCTTGTCTAAGAGTTAGAAGACTAGCGCTGACCAGCCCAACCGTGATAACTGTAACCCCTGTGCTTGACTGAATGAGAGCAGTTACGACGATCCCGACTAGAACACCTAAAAAGGGATTACTGGTGTACTTGTCAATGTAAAAACGAAGGCGATCTCCAGCAGCTTGTTGCAAACCGTCTCCCATGGTCTTGATACTGTATAAAAACAGTCCTAGACCTCCTAAAAAGTGAAATAAAATTTCCTGCCAATTAATGGACATTTCTTTTTCCTCCGAAAAATAATAACGGAATTTCTCCTATTCTATTTTAAAGGATAAAAGTAAATCTCACAAGTGTTTTTCTGTTATTTTAGTAAGAAATAACTAACTTTTTTTAAAAATTTTTTCAAAAGGGAGATTCTACCTCAAATATAGATGCCTAAATAAATTGTATCCAAATTAAACTGTTTCTTATCCTAGTTATAGTTTTTTTGTCAAATAGATTGACAACGCTTTCACATAAGGTAGAATGAAGATAATCCTGTTCTGATGATTGATTGTGGGAACAGTTACTTTTTTGTTCTATTAGGAGGATAAGATGAAAGATCTATTTTTTGAAAAACGTTGCCGTTACAGTATTCGTAAGTTGTCGATTGGGGCTTGTTCCTTGATGATTGGATCAGCTCTATTTGCGAGCCCAGCTCTTGCGGAACAGGTCCCTGTTCCTGAGTCTACTGCCAACACTTCAGCACAGAATTCAGGTGCAGGTGAAAATGCAGATGCAGATACCTCGGCTGAGGATAAGAAGCTGAAGGAAACTGAAAACAAGGTAGCTGAGCAACCAATTTCAGAAAACACTCCAGCAATAACGGATTTGGTTAATGAAAAAGAAGAAGCAAAGCCAACTCCGACAGATAAAACTGAAAAACCTGCTCAACCAACTGAAAAAGAAGAAACCAAACCAGAGGAAGCTCCTCAAGTAGCTGAGAAGAAAGCCGATAAACCAACTCTAGCAGACGTTCCTAAAAATGAAGAAAAGAGTCTCCGACCTAAAGAAATCAAATTTGATACATGGGAAGATTTGTTGAAATGGGAACCGGGTGCGCGTGAGGATGATCCCATTAACCGTTCATCAGTTGAACTCGCCAAGCGCCATAGAGGCCAGTTGGTTAACGAAAAAGCAAGCAGAAGAGCCAAGGTTCAGGCGCTAGCAAACACCAACTCGAAAGCTAAAGACCACGCTTCTGTTGGTGGAGAAGAATTTAAAGCTTACGCTTTTGATTACTGGCAATACTTGGATTCAATGGTCTTCTGGGAAGGCCTAGTTCCTACTCCAGACGTCATTGATGCAGGGCACCGCAACGGAGTTCCCGTTTATGGAACACTCTTTTTCAACTGGTCAAATAGCATTGCCGACCAAGAGAAATTTGTAGCTGCCTTGAAACAAGACGCAGATGGCACTTTTCCTATCGCACGAAAACTTGTCGATCTTGCTAAGTACTATGGCTTTGATGGCTATTTCATCAACCAGGAAACAACGGGTGAATTGGTAGAACCTCTTGGTGAAAAAATGCGCCAATTCATGCTCTATACAAAAGAATACGCAGCCAAAGTCAACCACCCAATCAAGTATGCTTGGTACGATGCCATGACCTACAAATACGGTCGTTACCACGAAGATGGTCTTGGTGATTACAACTACCAGTTTATGCAAAAAGAAGGTGACAAGGTTCCTGCAGATCAATTCTTCGCCAACTTCAACTGGAATAAGGAAAAGAATGATCACTCCGTAGAGATGGCAAAATGGCTAGAGCGTAGTCAATATGATGTTTTTGCAGGCTTGGAATTGCAACAAGGTGGTTCTTATAAGACCAAAGTCAAATGGGACGCCCTCTTAGATGAAAAAGGCAAGTTGCGTTTGTCACTGGGACTCTTTGCGCCAGATACGATTACCAGTCTAGGGAAAACAGGAGAAGACTACCACAAGAACGAAGACATCTTCTTTACAGGTTACCAAGGAGATCCGACGGCTCAAAAACCAGCAGATAAAGAGTGGTATGGAATTGCCAATTTAGTTGCTGACCGTACACCAGCAGTAGGACGCACCTTCACGACCTCCTTTAATACAGGTCATGGTAGAAAATGGTTTGTAGACGGTAAAGTTTCTAAGGATTCTGAGTGGAACTACCGTTCTGTTTCAGGTGTCTTGCCAACATGGCGCTGGTGGCAGACTTCAACAGGGGAAAAACTTCGTGCAGAATACGACTTTACAGATGCCTATAATGGTGGGAACTCCCTTAAATTCTCAGGTGATGTAGCTGGTAAGACAGACCAGGATGTGAATTTGTATTCTACCAAACTAGAAGTGACCGAAAACACCAAACTTCGTGTTGCTCACAAGGGAGGAAAAGGCTCTAAAGTTTATATGGCCTTCTCTACGACTCCAGACTACAAATTTGAGGATGCAGCCGCATGGAAAGAACTGACTCTCTCTGACAACTGGACAAATGAAGAATTTGACCTTAGCTCACTAGCAGGAAAAACCATCTACGCAGTCAAACTCTTCTTCGAGCATGAAGGAGCTGTAAAAGATTATCAGTTCAACCTAGGTCAATTGACCATTTCAGATAATCACCAAGCACCACAAGCGCCGACAGGCCTCTCTGTAGTGAAACAATCTCTCAAGAACGCCCAAGAAGCTGAAGCGGTTGTCCAGTTTGCAGGTAACCAAGATGCAGATTTCTATGAAGTCTACGAAAAAGATGGAGATAACTGGCGTTTATTGACAGGATCATCTGCTTCGACTATCTACTTGCCAAAAGTTAGTCGCTCTGCTAATGCGACTGGTAGGACTCAGGAATTGAAAGTCGTTGCAGTTGGTAAAAATGGCCTTCGTTCTGAAGCGGCGACGGCATCCTTCAACTGGGGGATGACAGTTCAGGATACGACTCTCCCAAGACCTTTGGCTGAAAATATTGTTCCAGGGGCAAAGGTTATCGGTAGCACTTTCCCAAATACTGAAGGTGGAGAAGGCATTGAAGGTATGTTGAACGGTACCATTACTAGCTTGTCAGATAAGTGGTCTTCAGCTCAGTTGAGCGGTAGCGTAGATATTCGTTTGACCAAGCCACGTACCGTTGTTAGATGGGTGATGGATCATGCAGGAGCCGGTGGAGAATCCGTAAACGACGGTTTGATGAACACCAAAGACTTTGACCTTTATTATAAAGATGCGGATGGTGAATGGAAATTAGCTAAGGAAGTCCGTGGCAATAAAGCGCACGTGACGGATATCACTCTTGATAAACCAATCACCGCTCAAGATTGGCGCCTAAAAGTGATCACTTCAGATAATGGAACACCTTGGAAAGCCATTCGTATCTACAACTGGAAGATGTACGAAACACTAGATACAGAAAGTCAAAATATTCCAATGGCTAAGGTAGCAGCCCGTTCACTTGGAAATCATCAAGTTCAACTTGGCTTCTCTGATGTTCCAGCAGGCGCAACCATCACTGTTTACGACAAGGCTGATTCACAAACACCGATTGCAACTTTGAAGTCTGAAAATGGTGGCGACTTAGCAACAGCACCATTGGCCTTTGACAAGCAACCAAATCTCCTCTACTATCGTACCCAACTACCTGGCAAAGAAATCAGTAACACCTTGGCAGTAGCGATTCCGCAGGATGAGAGAAAAATTGCTGCAGTTAGCCTTGAAAAAGGACCTAAGAAGACGGTTTACAAAGAGGGAGAAAAACTTGACCTTAGAGGCGGTACTCTCCGTGTTCAATATGAAGGGGGACAAGCCGACGAGCTGATTAACCTTACTCACTCAGGTGTGACTGTTTCTGGATACGACGCTCATCAAAAAGGGGAACAGAAGCTCACAGTCAGCTACCTTGGACTTCCAGTTACTGGTGACTTGAAGGTGCAAGTGGCAGGACAAGACCAAGCGAAACCGAAAGAAGTAGCAGGTCTGTACATTACTCAGAAACCGAAAACGGATTATCTAGTAGGTGATCAACTGGATCTTGCAGAAGGTCGCTTCAGCGTTCTCTATGATGATGAGACAGAAGAGACTCACAGCTTTACTGATAAAGGTGTTGAAATCACAGGCTACGATGCTCAAAAGACTGGACGACAAACCTTGACCTTGCATTACAAGGGCCACACCGCTGAGTTTGATGTTTTGGTTTCTCCAAAAGCAGCTGTCAATGATGAGTACCTCAAACAAGAAATCACTGCTGCCCAAGGTCGTCAGTCAACCCTTGCCTACACCTTCTCAAGTGAGGACAAACAAGCAGCACTAGTAGAGAAGCTCAATGCAGCGAAAACTGTAGCAGAAAACCATAATGCTAGCCAAGAAGAAGTCAACAAAGCCTTGAATGAGTTGAAACAAGCAGGGACAGACTTGGATGGAAATCAACGTTATCAGACTGCCGGAGAAGAATTGGAAGGCTTGTTGACAAAAGTTCGTGAAAAAGATCCTCAAACTGAGTTGATTACCCAAGCAGAAGCTTTATTATCTTCTCAAACCCCAACTCCTCAAGCATTTGCGGACATGAAAGAAAAGCTGAATAAGAAGCTAGTTCCTGCAGAAGAAAGCCACCACGTTGGCAGTATGGATCCAAATGAAGTGACTCCAACAGTTGAAACCCTCCCTGAACTAGTTGTTGAAACAGAAACAAAAGCCTTTGAACGCCAAGAACGACCAAATGCTGACCTTCTCAAAGGCCAACGCCGTGTTGTGCAAGTAGGAGTTGAAGGCCAAGTTCGTCACTTTGTAGAAGTAGATGCCCAAGGCAAACGTACCCTTCGTTCGACTGAGGTTCTCAAGGCAACTCTCCCAGAAATCACAGAAGTTGGTACAAAAGTTCTCTCAAGTAACCAACCAGCTGAAGGTGTAAAAGATCTAGTTCACGAGAAACCAACTCTTGAAATTGAAGAAAAATCACTTGCCTTCGAACGTCAAGAACGACTAAATTCAGATCTCCTCAAAGGTCAACGTCGTGTTGTGCAGGCAGGAGTTGAAGGCCAAGTTCGTCATTTGGTAGAAGTGGATGCCCAAGGTAATCACACCCTTCGTTCGACTGAAGTTCTCAAGGAATCTATTCCAGAAATTGTTGAAGTAGGAACGAAAGAAGAGCAAGTCTCACAAACCGTAGACCAAGCGCTTTTAGCTGCACCAGCAAAAGTTGAAGAAGCAAGCAAACAACTGCCAAATACTGGGGCAGAAATAGATGCCGGTCTAGTAGCGCTGGGTCTTCTCGGAGTGATGAGTGGCTATGGACTTGTAGCTTTGAAAAAGAGAGAAGATTAATCGAATCTTGGATTTTCTCATAAAAACTAAAAAACAAGGTTTGACTGTAGATTAGTCAAGCCTTGTTTTAACTAGTTTTTCTTGTATTAATTAGTTATTTGGTAAGTTTTTTCTAGTTTTAATTTTAAAAAAAGTAGTTTCAGTTGCAAGAATGAACTCGAAAAGTTTAGGGTTTTGCTATCTCTTTTGTTGATTTTGTGATATAATTAACACGTATAAAAAAAGAAGGAGTCATATCTAATGGCAAAATTGACTGTTAAAGACGTTGACTTGAAAGGGAAAAAAGTTCTCGTTCGTGTTGACTTCAACGTACCTGTTAAAGATGGCGTGATTACTAATGATAACCGTATCACTGCAGCTCTTCCAACTATCAAGTACATCCTTGAACAAGGTGGACGTGCAATCCTCTTCTCTCACCTTGGCCGTGTAAAAGAAGAAGCAGATAAAGAAGGTAAATCACTTGCTCCTGTAGCTGCTGACTTAGCTGCTAAATTGGGACAAGAAGTTAAATTTATCCCAGGTGTTACACGTGGTGCTGAATTGGAAGCCGCTGTTAACGCTCTTGAAGATGGACAAGTTCTCTTGGTTGAAAACACTCGTTTCGAAGATGTTGACGGCAAGAAAGAATCTAAAAACGATCCTGAACTTGGTAAATACTGGGCATCTCTTGGAGATGGTATCTTCGTAAACGATGCATTCGGTACAGCTCACCGTGCACACGCATCTAACGTTGGTATCTCAGCAAACGTTGAAAAAGCAGTTGCTGGTTTCCTTCTTGAAAACGAAATTGCCTACATCCAAGAAGCAGTTGAAGCTCCAGAACGTCCATTCGTGGCTATCCTTGGTGGTTCAAAAGTTTCAGACAAGATCGGTGTTATCGAAAACTTGCTTGAAAAAGCTGATAAAGTTCTTATCGGTGGTGGGATGACTTACACATTCTACAAAGCACAAGGTATCGAAATCGGTAACTCACTTGTAGAAGAAGACAAATTGGATGTTGCGAAAGCTCTTCTTGAAAAAGCAAACGGCAAATTGATCTTACCAGTTGACTCAAAAGAAGCAAACGCATTTGCTGACTACACTGAAGTGAAAGACACTGAAGGTGAAGCAGTTGATCCAGGATTCCTTGGTTTGGATATCGGTCCAAAATCTATCGCTAAATTTGACGAAGCTTTGACTGGTGCGAAAACAGTTGTATGGAACGGACCTATGGGTGTATTTGAAAACCCTGACTTCCAAGCTGGTACAATCGGTGTGATGGACGCTATCGTGAAACAACCAGGCGTGAAATCAATCATCGGTGGTGGTGACTCAGCTGCTGCAGCAATCAACCTTGGCCGTGCAGACAAGTTCTCATGGATCTCTACTGGTGGTGGAGCATCAATGGAACTCCTTGAAGGTAAAGTATTGCCAGGATTGGCTGCACTTACAGAAAAATAATTTCAGCCCGTTAGTCTCTACAAAATCCTGATTTTGTAGAAAAAGGAACAAAACTGAAACGTTAACAAAAAGGTGGCTATGTCACCTTTTTGTGTTAGTGGAGGTATTTGTGACGCGGTGGTGGTGCTTCAATGGAACTCCTTGAAGGTAAAGTATTGCCAGGATTGGCTGCACTGACAGAAAAATAAGCTTTCGTAAATGAAATGATGAAAAGAGGAACTTTGTTTCCTCTTTTTCTTGTAGCTTGAATTAAAAACGTTTCCGATTGATTTTGGCTCATAAAATCAACTGATTTATGATAAAATGGAAATAGAAAGTTGAGATTATGGGTTATTTTAAAAAATATAAATTTGATAGGTCACAGTTCAAGCTTGGTCTGCGAACTTTTAAAACCGGTATTGCTGTTTTTCTAGTTCTCTTGATCTTTGGTTTTTTTGGTTGGAAGGGACTTCAAATTGGGGCTTTGACAGCAGTCTTTAGTTTGAGAGAGAGTTTTGATAAGAGTGTTCATTTTGGAACATCACGCATTCTAGGAAACAGTATCGGTGGTTTCTACGCTCTTGTTTTCTTCCTCTTAAACACTCTATTTCAAGAAGCCTTTTGGGTGACCTTGCTGGTTGTTCCAATATGTACCATGTTAACCATTATGACAAATGTTGCTATGAACAACAAGGCAGGAGTTATCGGTGGTGTAGCGGCTATGTTGATCATTACCCTATCAATACCAAGCGGAGAAACATTTTTGTACGTGTTTGCGCGTGTATTTGAAACTTTTATGGGTGTTTTTGTGGCCATACTCGTAAATTATGATATTGATCGTTTCAGAAATCTTTTGGAGAAAAAAAGAAAATAATGTTATATTTTATGACATTATCAATTGACGTATGTGTTTTTTTAGATTATAATAGACAGAAAGAAGGAAATTGTAAATGAAGGAAAGAGAATTTCGCCGAAATATGGCTGTTTTTCCTATCGGCAGTGTGATGAAATTGACCGATCTCTCGGCGCGTCAGATTCGTTATTATGAAGATCAAGAGTTGATAAAGCCTGATCGAAACGAAGGGAACCGTCGCATGTATTCTTTGAATGACATGGATCGTTTGCTTGAAATCAAAGATTATATCTCTGAAGGTTTCAATATTGCTGCTATTAAGAAAAAATATGCTGAACGTGAGGCGAAATCCAAGAAAGCAGTGAGCCCAACGGAGGTGCGTCGTGCGCTTCATAATGAGCTCCTCCAACAGGGACGCTTTGCTTCAGCACAGTCGCCTTTTGGTCGCGGTTAGGCAATCGCAAGTAGTCAAAAATTAAGGAGAAAACTCATGCCAATCACAGCTGCAGATATTCGTCGTGAAGTCAAGGAAAAAAATGTTACCTTTATCCGTCTCATGTTTTCAGATATTCTGGGAACTATGAAAAACGTCGAAATTCCTGCTACAGATGAACAGTTAGACAAGGTCTTGTCAAACAAAGCCATGTTTGATGGATCTTCTATTGAAGGTTTTGTACGTATCAATGAGTCAGATATGTACTTGTACCCAGACTTGGATACATGGACAGTCTTCCCTTGGGGAGATGAAAATGGAAGTGTTGCAGGTTTGATCTGTGATGTCTATACAACAGAAGGTGAACCATTTGCAGGTGACCCTCGTGGTAATCTCAAACGTGCACTTCGTCACATGGAGGAAGTAGGATTCAAATCCTTCAATCTTGGTCCAGAACCAGAATTCTTCCTATTTAAGTTGGATGAAAATGGTGACCCAACACTTGAAGTAAATGACAAAGGTGGCTACTTTGATTTGGCGCCTACTGACCTTGCGGACAATACACGTCGTGAGATTGTGAATGTCTTGACTAAGATGGGATTTGAAGTAGAAGCAAGTCACCATGAGGTTGCGGTTGGTCAACATGAAATTGACTTTAAGTATGATGAAGTCCTCCGTGCCTGTGATAAGATTCAAATTTTTAAGCTCGTTGTTAAAACCATTGCTCGCAAACACGGGCTTTACGCAACCTTTATGGCGAAACCAAAATTTGGTATTGCTGGATCAGGTATGCACTGTAATATGTCCTTGTTTGATGCAGATGGGAATAATGCCTTCTTTGATCCAAATGATCCAAAAGGAATGCAGTTGTCAGAAACGGCCTACCATTTCCTTGGCGGTTTGATCAAGCATGCCTATAACTATACTGCTATTATGAACCCAACGGTTAACTCATACAAACGTTTGGTTCCAGGTTATGAAGCGCCTGTTTACATTGCCTGGGCTGGTCGTAACCGTTCGCCACTAGTTCGTGTACCGGCTTCACGTGGTATGGGAACTCGTCTTGAGTTGCGCTCGGTAGACCCAATGGCAAATCCATACATCGCTATGGCGGTTCTATTGGAAGTTGGTTTGCACGGTATTGAAAACAAAATCGAAGCACCAGCTCCTATCGAAGAAAACATTTACATCATGACAGCTGAAGAGCGTAAGGAAGCTGGCATTACAGACCTTCCATCAACTCTTCACAACGCTTTGAAAGCTTTGACTGAGGATGAAGTAGTCAAGGCTGCCCTGGGTGACCACATCTACACTAGTTTCCTTGAAGCTAAGCGTATCGAGTGGGCTAGTTATGCAACCTTTGTGTCACAATGGGAAGTTGATAACTATTTAGATCTTTACTAATATAGAAGAAAGATTGCCTGAGGGCGGTCTTTTTTTCTTGCTTTTTATATCGAGGTGTGATATATTTTATATAACGAGATGCGATATATCGAACTGAATAGGAGGTGGTTATAAATGGAACTAACGGATAAGATTCGTCGAGTTTATCTTCCGATGACGGAAACGGGCTTTTATATCTTGTTCTGTCTGCAAAAGGAACGTCATGGTTATAGTATTACGCAAAAGGTCAAGGAGATGACAGATTCGCAAGTCTTGATTAGTCCTGGAACTATGTATGGAACCTTGTCAAAAATGGAAAAGGATGGTTTGATTTCCTTTGTCCGAGAAGAAGAAAAACGTAAAATCTATCGGATAACAGACTTGGGACGCAAAGTCTTAGATATTGAATTGAAGCGTATTGAACGGCTCTACAGAAACAGTCAAGAGGAACTATGATGGAAAATAAAATTGTTTATCGACTTGTTACAATTGCGGATTATGAGAGGGAGGCAGTTTTTCTAGGGGAAATGCATTATAAGGGTTGGAAACTTAGAAAAGTGAGCTATTCTATCTTATTGTTTGTAGTTAAGTATACCTTTGAAAAATGTCAGCCTGAGCAAGTGTCTTATCAGTTGGATTTTTACCCAATGGAAAAATCAGAGAGAGCTTCCTATTTACAACTATTTAAAGACTGTGGCTGGGAGCATATTACAGACTTTAATAGTTTTTCCTATTTTAGAAAAGCACATTCTGAAATTGAATCGGATGCAGAGTTTGAAATTTATAACGATGCTACTAACAAGTTGGATATGGTTAATCGAATTTTAAGACTGCGACTAGTACCTAGTTTGCTTTTGCTAGCCATACATATACCATTCCTATTTATATTGCTTAGTAGAAGTAATACGTTTGATCTATGGAAATTTCTTGTGGTTGGGATAGATATTTTCTTGTCTTTAATCCTTCTGTTAATAGTTGTCTACATTAGCTGGAAGTTATGACATAAAAAGAAGGAATTATCAGATTTATGATAGGGTAGGTATGCTCAAAATTGGAGGGGAAGTCATGATAAATAAAAAGCAATTTCGAATTTTCACCATTCTTGATTTGGACAAGGAAGAAGAATATTTACATGAGATGCATTTGAAAGGTTGGAGGTATAGAACTAGTCGTTTGGTTTTTTTCTATTTTGACCAATGTCAACCGGACGATATCATCTACTGTATCTATGATTCTAGATTTCTTAAAAAGTATAAGCATGAACTGCAAGATTTTAGAAATAGAGATTGGGAACTGATAGAAGCAGGTTCTTGTTCAATTCTTCGTAAATCGTCTTCTGATTTACTTCCGGAGGATCAAGTCTATATGAGTAAGACTCTCAGGTGGGAAGTTATGCGGTATAGACTTCGTTCGTGTACAGCTGCTTTCTCGGGTGGTCTTGTTGTTTGTATGAGTTTGTTTCGAGAAGAACTGTCGCAATCTTTCTTCGTCATTTTTGCTCTATATGCCTTTATAATTTCTTATCTATTCTATGGTTTTTTCAGGCTTAGAAGGAAATATCGAGTAGATGGAAGGTAAGTTTCTAGGTCTTTAGACTGATTTTTAGCACTCTTGATAAAAGAGTGCTAATTTTTTGAGTTTTTGTCTTGACATTCTCTTTTAAGGGTGTATAATAGAATTATAAGTTAGCACTTGGGTGTATCGAGTGCTAATCAATCTGACAGAGGGGAGTGATGAGATGGTTACAGAGCGTCAGCAGGATATTTTAAATCTGATTATTGACATCTTTACCAAAACGCACGAACCTGTCGGATCTAAAGCCTTACAAGAGTCTATCAACTCTAGTAGTGCAACCATTCGTAATGATATGGCGGCTCTAGAAAAGCAAGGTTTGCTTGAGAAGGCTCATACTTCGAGTGGTCGGATGCCAAGTGTTGCTGGTTTTCAGTACTATGTGAAACACTCACTGGATTTTGACCGACTGGCTGAAAATGAGGTTTATGAGATTGTTAAAGTCTTTGATCAGGAGTTCTTCAAACTGGAGGATATTTTGCAAGAGGCTGCTAATTTACTAACAGACCTGAGTGGCTGTACGGTAGTGGCTCTGGATGTTGAGCCAAGTAGACAGCGCCTGACGGCTTTCGATATTGTCGTTCTAGGACAACATACTGCTCTTGCAGTTTTCACCCTAGACGAGTCTCGAACGGTTACCAGTCAGTTTTTAATTCCAAGGAATTTCTTGCAAGAAGATTTGCTGAAACTGAAGAACATCATTCAGGAACGTTTCCTCGGTCACACTGTTCTAGATATTCACTACAAGATTCGGACGGAGATTCCGCAGATTATCCAGCGTTACTTCACAACAACGGACAATGTCATGGATCTCTTTGAACACATTTTTAAAGAAATGTTCAACGAAAACATTGTAGTGGCGGGCAAGGTCAATCTCTTGAATTTTGCCAATCTAGCAGCCTATCAGTTCTTTGACCAACCGCAAAAGGTAGCTCTGGAGATTCGTGAAGGTCTGCATGAAGATCAGATGCAAAATGTCCGTGTTGCAGATAGTCAAGAATCCTGTCTAGCTGATCTAGCAGTGATTAGCAGTAAATTCCTTATCCCTTATCGTGGTTTTGGAATTCTGGCGATTATCGGTCCAGTCAATCTGGACTACCAGCAACTAATCAACCAGGTCAATGTGGTCAATCGAGTCTTAACTATGAAACTCACAGATTTCTACCGATATTTGAGTAGTAATCATTATGAGGTGAGTTGAATATGAAATTACATAAATTCCTAAAAAGGAGGCGAAAAATGTCTGAGGAAATAAAAAACGAAGAAGTAAAAGAAGAGGAAGTTGTTGAAACGACAGAAGAAGCAACTCCTGAAAAGTCCGACTTGGACTTGGCAAATGAACGTGCCGAAGAATTTGAAAATAAATATCTACGAGCACACGCTGAAATGCAAAATATCCAACGTCGTGCCAATGAAGAGCGTCAAAACTTGCAACGCTATCGCAGTCAAGACTTGGCAAAAGCAATCTTACCATCGCTCGACAACCTAGAACGTGCCCTTGCCGTTGAAGGTTTGACAGACGACGTCAAAAAAGGATTGGAGATGGTGCAAGAAAGCTTGATTCATGCTTTGAAAGATGAAGGAATCGAAGAAATCGCAGCTGATGGCGAATTTGACCATAACTATCACATGGCCATCCAAACTCTCCCAGCAGACGATGAACACCCCGCAGACACTATAGCTCAAGTCTTCCAAAAAGGCTACAAACTCCATGACCGCATCCTACGCCCAGCCATGGTAGTAGTGTACAACTAGGCAATTCTGACGGTAGCTAAAGCAACTCGTCAGAAAACGGCAATCGCTATGGCGTTTGCCTAGCCTCCTTACTAACTCGTCGTCGAAATAATATCGATTTCGACTCCTCATGTCGTAACATACTAGGAAACTTGTCCGAAACGACAATAAACTATGAAGAAGGATAAAAAGCAAGCCGGAGGCTTGCAAGGAAGATATTTCCCGCCGTGGTGAAAGTTTCAGTAGCTTTTGCTACTGAAACAGGGGATTTTTGAGACAATAGGCTTAAAAATAAGTGATGAAATCCCGTAGGGAGTTGCTCACGTCCCCACCACTTAAGGGGAATATCAAAAAATCAAAATTCGAATTAAACTTTAAGGAGAAAAACACATGTCTAAAATTATCGGTATTGACTTAGGTACAACAAACTCAGCAGTTGCAGTTCTTGAAGGAACTGAATCAAAAATCATCGCAAACCCAGAAGGAAACCGTACAACTCCATCTGTAGTATCATTCAAAAATGGTGAAATCATCGTTGGTGACGCTGCAAAACGCCAAGCGGTAACAAACCCAGATACAGTTATCTCTATCAAATCTAAGATGGGAACTTCTGAAAAAGTTTCTGCTAACGGTAAAGAATACACTCCACAAGAAATCTCAGCTATGATTCTTCAATACTTGAAAGGCTACGCTGAAGATTACCTTGGTGAAAAAGTAACTAAAGCAGTTATTACAGTTCCAGCTTACTTTAACGATGCTCAACGTCAAGCAACTAAGGATGCTGGTAAAATCGCTGGTCTTGAAGTAGAACGTATCGTCAACGAACCAACAGCAGCAGCCCTTGCTTACGGTTTGGACAAGACTGACAAAGAAGAAAAAATCTTGGTATTCGACCTTGGTGGTGGTACATTCGACGTATCTATCCTTGAATTGGGTGACGGTGTCTTCGATGTATTGTCAACTGCAGGGGACAACAAACTCGGTGGTGACGACTTTGACCAAAAAATCATCGACCACTTGGTAGCAGAATTCAAGAAAGAAAATGGTATTGACTTGTCTACTGACAAGATGGCAATGCAACGTTTGAAAGATGCAGCTGAAAAGGCTAAGAAAGACCTTTCAGGTGTAACTTCAACACAAATCAGCTTGCCATTCATCACTGCGGGTGAAGCTGGACCTCTTCACTTGGAAATGACTTTGACTCGTGCGAAATTTGACGATTTGACTCGTGACCTTGTAGAACGTACAAAAGTCCCAGTTCGTCAAGCCCTTTCAGATGCAGGTTTGAGCTTGTCAGAAATCGACGAAGTTATCCTTGTTGGTGGTTCAACTCGTATCCCAGCCGTTGTAGAAGCTGTGAAAGCTGAAACTGGTAAAGAACCAAACAAATCAGTAAACCCTGACGAAGTTGTTGCCATGGGTGCTGCGATCCAAGGTGGTGTGATCACTGGTGATGTTAAAGACGTTGTCCTTCTTGACGTAACACCATTGTCACTTGGTATCGAAACAATGGGTGGTGTATTTACAAAACTTATCGATCGCAACACTACGATTCCAACATCTAAATCACAAGTCTTCTCAACAGCAGCAGACAACCAACCAGCCGTTGATATCCACGTTCTTCAAGGTGAACGCCCAATGGCTGCGGACAACAAGACACTTGGACGCTTCCAATTGACTGATATCCCAGCTGCACCTCGTGGAATTCCTCAAATCGAAGTAACATTTGACATTGACAAGAACGGTATTGTGTCTGTTAAGGCTAAAGACCTTGGAACTCAAAAAGAACAAACAATTGTTATCCAATCAAACTCAGGTTTGACAGACGAAGAAATCGACCGCATGATGAAAGATGCAGAAGCAAACGCTGAAGCAGATAAGAAACGTAAAGAAGAAGTAGACCTTCGTAACGAAGTAGACCAAGCAATCTTTGCGACTGAAAAGACTATCAAGGAAACTGAAGGTAAAGGCTTCGATGCAGAACGTGATGCTGCCCAAGCTGCCCTTGATGACCTTAAGAAAGCGCAAGAAGACAACAACTTGGACGAAATGAAAGCGAAACTCGAAGCATTGAACGAAAAAGCTCAAGGCCTTGCTGTTAAACTCTACGAACAAGCCGCAGCAGCACAACAAGCTCAAGCAGGAGCAGAAGGCGCACAAGCAACAGGAAACGCAGGCGATGACGTCGTAGACGGAGAGTTTACTGAAAAATAAGATGCAAAGCCCGTTAAAACCTCACAGTGAAAATAGGAAATCTGACGCAGAAACTTTAGTTTCTAGGAAGATTTGCACCTAAAGGTAGCCATATCTGTAATTCGCTAAAGCGAAAACAGCTACGTCTCTTTTTCACCAAGAGGTTAGGGCGTGCTCAATTCAGCATTACTAGTTTGATTTTTAAAACTTGAACTAGTAAGTATAAGAAGAAATCCAGAGGTTGCAACCCAGCCTCTGTTTTTCGGTAAAATAGAGGATGTTGCGTATGAAAAAAGTACTTTGTGTCATTTATCCTAATTTTTCTCTTTATGAGATAGCCACTTTAACAAGTACTTTAGCTCTTTCTTTTGACATCACGATTGATTATGTCGCTTCAAATCATTCGATGATTGTCTCTGAAGATGGTTTGCCCTGCCAACCGACGAAGACGTTGAATCAAATACGTCTAGAAGATTATTCTTGTGTCATTTTGCCAGGAATGGTAAATATAGGGCCTGCTCTACAGGATGAAAAATTAAATTCGTTTTTGAGGGGACTCGGCAAGCAGGATATCTTAATTGCAGCAATTTCTTCTGCGCCCATATTGTTAGCGAAAGCTAGCTTGTTGAATGACACGAAATTTACTGGTGGGATTTGGCAAAACTTTTTTGACTATTTTGAATTTCTTCCACGTGAGAATTTCCAACCCAAACTGGTTGTGCAAGATAAAAATATCATTACTGCTATTGGCTTTGCACATCAAGAGTTTGCAAGAAAAGTGATACTTGGTCTAGGTTTGGCAGAAAATGCTGACAACTATTTTAAAGAACAGAACGAATATTCAGAAGAGGACTTGATTTTTACTCTATCGGACAAAGAGTTTGATGAAGTGAAGCAAAGTATAGAAAATATCCTCTAAAGATTACATGAAAATTATAGAAAGGAACAAAGAGTGTTCGCAACTGAACACGGGTTCCATAAATTCTTACTCAAAATGAAAGAAAGGAATTGAACCCGACCTAAATCGTGGTTTCGTTCCGTAATATTAACAGAAAGGAATAAGGGTGTTCGAGTAACTGAACACGGGCTACGGACTATGCCAAAAAGATAGTTTTTTCTAGGACGCAAGCGTCCGTCGTCAAAACTCCTATTTTGGCTGTGTCCGTTTGACGCCCTTTGTATCTTGAATTATGAACAATACTGAATTTTATGATCGTCTGGGGGTGTCAAAAAACGCTTCGGCAGACGAGATCAAAAAGGCTTATCGTAAGCTTTCCAAAAAATATCACCCAGATATCAACAAGGAGCCTGGTGCTGAGGAAAAATACAAGGAAGTTCAAGAAGCCTATGAGACTTTGAGTGACGACCAAAAACGTGCAGCCTACGACCAATATGGGGCTGCGGGTGCCAACGGTGGCTTTGGTGGTGCTGGCGGTTTCGGTGGCTTTGACGGAGCAAGTGGCTTCGGTGGTTTTGAGGATATTTTCTCAAGTTTCTTCGGGGGAGGCGGAGCTTCGCGCAATCCAAACGCTCCTCGTCAAGGGGATGACCTCCAGTATCGTGTGAACTTGACCTTTGAAGAAGCTATCTTTGGAACGGAAAAAGAGGTTAAATACAATCGTGAAGCCAGCTGTCGTACATGTAACGGCTCTGGTGCTAAGCCAGGGACAAGTCCAGTCACTTGTGGACGCTGTCATGGCGCTGGTGTCATTAACGTCGATACGCAGACTCCTCTTGGTATGATGCGTCGCCAAGTAACCTGTGATGTCTGTCATGGTCGCGGAAAAGAAATCAAGGATCCATGTACAACTTGTCACGGAACAGGTCATGAAAAACAAGCTCATAGCGTACATGTGAAAATCCCTGCTGGTGTGGAAACAGGCCAACAAATCCGTCTCGCGGGTCAAGGTGAAGCAGGCTTTAACGGTGGACCTTACGGAGACTTGTATGTAGTGGTTTCTGTAGAAGCAAGCGATAAGTTTGAACGTGAAGGAACGACTATCTTCTACAATCTGAACCTCAACTTTGTCCAAGCTGCTCTTGGTGATACTGTGGAAATTCCAACCGTGCATGGTGATGTTGAATTGGTCATCCCAGAAGGAACTCAGACAGGTAAGAAATTCCGTCTACGTGGCAAGGGAGCGCCAAGCCTTCGTGGTGGTGCTGTTGGTGACCAATACGTGACTGTCAATGTCGTGACTCCGACAGGCTTGAACGATCGTCAGAAAGCAGCGCTTAAAGAGTTCGCAGCTGCAGGTGACTTGAAAGTCAATCCAAAGAAAAAAGGCTTCTTTGACCACATAAAAGATGCCTTTGAAGGAGAATAAAGTAAAAAGAGCCGTCGGGCTCTTTTTTGTATTGTGGGAAATTTAGGCATCGGAAAATCATTCTCCATCTGGTTTGCTATTTGTACTTTTGAGTGAGCAAGCCAGCCGCATCCATCTCCTGAATGAGTTGCTTGATTTCTGCTTCTTTACCAGATTTCACGGTGATGGTATCAATGTGGTTGATTGCCGAATTATCCTGAATATCCACCAAAGTCAAAGCTTTTTCATAGAATGTGATTCCCTTTTTTAGGATCTCCTGATCATTCCAAAAGAGAATTGAGTAATTAGGATTAAATTTCTTTCCTTTTTCTTGGAGATACTTCTCGCTTTCCTTCTCTAAAAATTGGAATAAGCCATGATTGAACAAGTTATCCCCTACTTTATAGTAGGAAATCTCTCCTGTCTGGAGGACATAGACTTCGAGTCGGTTTTTGGAGAGTTTTGGACTTTCTTTTAGGACGGGGTGGCTATTGATGACCTCATCTGAGAAAGTAACATAAAAATGTAAGCCTCCACCCTCAAATTGATAGTGTCCATTTGATTCTACTTTCTCGGGAGGCATGTCAAGAGAGATAAAGATTTGTTTTAAGGATTCATTCCCTTTTTGGATGTCACTCGGTGAGGCCTTGAAAAGATTCATCAGTAGTAGAAATGCCAGGACTACAAGCAGACAGAGGCAACCACAAGGGATCGCGATGACCTTCGCTAGAACTTTTAAAAACTGTTTCACTTTCATTCCCTCCTTTTTCTGTTCGAACCTAGTATCCAAAAAAGAGTTTAAGGAAAGTTGGAGACTCTCTTATCCTTGATTTTCTTCTTGGAGGACTGCCATCCTGGTTTGGAAATCCTTTTCCAAGACTTTGAACTTGTAGGTCAAATCTTTTTGGTATTCCTTGATAAGGGCTTTTTGTTGGTCGATGATTTGCAGGCTGTTTTGAATGACATCCAAGTCCTCCTTCATAGCCTCGACACGGTCGCTAGTGTCTATAAACTCCTCCGTGATGGCCTGGCGATTTTTCACGACAAAATAACTTCCAGCTGCAGCTCCTGCGAATAGCAGTAGATTTGATAGTTTCATGGCAACTCCTTAAGCGTTTCTAATGGTTTCAGCGACTTGGGCAAGTTTGTCAAAGTCAGGTTCGTGAGCGATAAAGTCAATCTTGAGGTCATCTTCTGCACCGTAGCGAGGTACGAGGTGCACATGGGTATGAAAGACCGTTTGACCAGCGACTTCCTCGCAATTGGCAATGATATTCATGCCGACAGCCTTGGTAGCCTTCATAACTTTTTGAGCCACTGTTGGCACTTGTGCAAAGAGTTGGCTGGCGCTCGCAGCATTCATCTCCAAGAGATTGCGGTAGTGCTCTTTTGGCACGACTAAGGTGTGTCCAGGCGTTACTTGAGAGATATCAAGAAAGGCAAGAACCTGCTCATCTTCGTATACTTTTGAAGCAGGAATATCCCCTGCGATGATCTTACAAAAAATGCAATCTGACATAAAATCCACCTCTACTGTATTGAATTTTGATATAATATAGCTACATTATACCAGATTCGGAGAAAATATGTTAGAAATTAAAAACCTGACAGGAGGCTATGTTCACGTTCCTGTCTTGAAAGATGTGTCCTTTACAGTTGAAAGTGGGCAGTTGGTCGGTTTGATTGGTCTCAATGGTGCTGGGAAATCAACGACAATTAATGAGATTATCGGTCTGTTGACACCTTACAGTGGGGAAATCAAGATTAATGGTCTCACCCTGCGAGAAGATGCAACCAACTACCGCAAACAGGTTGGCTATATCCCAGAAACGCCTAGACTGTATGAGGAATTGACCCTCAGAGAGCATATCGAGACGGTTGCCATGGCCTATGGTATTGAGCAAAAAGTGGCTTTTGAGCGAGTAGAATCTTTGTTAAAAATGTTTCGTTTGGATCAAAAATTAGACTGGTTCCCAGTGCATTTTTCTAAAGGGATGAAGCAGAAGGTCATGATTATCTGTGCCTTTGTCGTGGATCCGAGCCTCTTTATCGTAGATGAGCCTTTTCTTGGCCTCGATCCACTCGCTATTTCTGACTTGATTCAGCTTTTGAAAGTGGAAAAGCAAAAAGGCAAGTCTATCCTCATGAGTACCCATGTTCTGGACTCGGCGGAAAAGATGTGTGACGCCTTTGTTATCCTCCACAAGGGAGAGGTGCGGGCTCAGGGGAACCTCCAGCAACTGCGCGAGGCCTTTAACATGCCTGAGGCTAGTTTGAATGATATTTACTTGGCTCTGACCAAAGAGGAGGAGCTATGAAAGACTTGTTTTTAAAGCGAAAGCAGGCTTTTCGTAAGGAGTGTGTCGGTTATCTGCGTTATGTTCTCAATGACCACTTTGTCTTGTTCCTGCTGGTTCTCATTGGTTTTCTAGCTTACCAGTACAGTCAACTCTTACAACATTTTCCTGAAAATCATTGGCCTATCCTCTTGTTTTTGGGGATTGTATCTGCCTTGCTTTTGGCTTGGGGAGGAATCGCGACCTACATGGAAGGACCGGATAAACTCTTTCTCTTAGTCAGTGAAGAGGAGGTCAAGTCCCACCTCAAAGGGCAGACGGTGCGCTCACTGGTCTTTTGGCTCTTTGTCCAAACCCTTTTCTTGCTTTTATTTGCGCCCTTATTTTTAGCCATGGGTTATGGCTTACCAGTTTTTCTCATCTATGTGCTTTTATTGGGAACTGGGAAATACCTGATTTTTCGTCAAAAAGTTAGTAAATTTTTTACTGGGAACGGAATTGACTGGGACTATGTCATTGTCCAAGAAAGCAAGCGCAAGCAAGTCTTGCTTCGTTTCTTTGCTCTCTTTACTCAGGTCAAGGGCGTTTCAAACAGTGTCAAGCGTCGCGCTTATCTGGATTTCATCCTAAAGACTGTTCAAAAGGTGCCTGGGAAGATCTGGCAAAACCTCTATCTCCGCTCTTATCTGCGAAATGGAGACCTCTTTGCTCTCAGTCTTCGCCTCTTGCTCCTATCCTTGTTAGCTGTGATTTTTATCGAGCAGTCCTGGATTGCGATGGCAGTGGTTGTCCTGTTTAATTACCTTATGCTCTTCCAGTTGTTGGCTCTCTATCGTGCTTTTGACTACCAGTACTTGACCCAGCTCTTTCCTTTAGAAAAGGATGAAAAGGAGAAGGGCTTGAAACAGATTGTGCTCGGTGTGGGTAGTGTCGTTCTCTTGTTGGAATTGCTAGTCGGAGTAGTAGTTTTTCAAGAAAAAATAGCCTTGTTGGCTCTTGTGGGAGCAAGTTTCTTCCTACAATTGTTTTATTTACCTTACCAACTGAAAAGATTGGTTGACGAATAGACCAAAAACTAGTAGAATAGTAAGGAAACTTTATACGGAGGAAAGAAATGGACTTGGGTGATAATGAGCTAACGCTGACCCCGATACCTGGGAAGAGTGGCAAGGCTTATATGGGAAGCTACCCTGATGGGAAGCGCGTCTTTGTAAAAATGAACACCTCTCCAATCCTACCTGGCCTAGCCAGAGAACAAATCGCTCCTCAATTACTATGGACTCGTCGTTTAGCGGACGGTCGTGATATGTGTGCCCAAGAATGGTTGACGGGCAAAATCTTGACCCCGCACGACATGAACCGCAAGCAGATCATCAATATCTTGACGCGTCTCCACCGCTCACGTCCCTTGATGAAGCAGTTGAGCCGTTTAGGATATACCATGGAGACGCCAGTAGACTTGTTGCAGTCTTGGAAGCAAGAAGCGCCTGAAGTCTTGAAACGACATCAGTACTTAAATTCGGTGATTGATGATTTGCGCAGAACGGTTCCAGGCTTTAGGGAAGATCATGCAACGATTGTGCATGGGGATCTTCGCCATAGTAATTGGATTGAGACAGAGAGTGGACTCGTTTATCTAGTGGATTGGGATTCGGTTCGCCTGACGGATCGCATGTTTGATGTGGCGCATATGTTGTGTCATTATATTCCAGATCATCAGTGGCGTCAATGGTTGAGAGACTACGGCTATAAGTACAATCAGACAGTGTTAGATAAATTGTATTGGTATGGTCAGTATTCTTACTTGAACCAGATTGCCAAATACTTTGTAAATCAAGATTTAGATAATGTAAACCGGGAGATTTATGCCTTGCGTGTCTTCCGTGACAAGTATGGAAAGAAGAGATGAGAGTTAGAAATCGTAAAGGGGCGACAGAGTTACTAGAGGCCAATCCCCAGTATGTTGTCCTCAATCCCTTGGAAGCCAAAGGGAAATGGCGAGATTTGTTTGGAAATGATCATCCCATTCATGTAGAAGTTGGGAGTGGGAAAGGGGCCTTTGTATCTGGAATGGCCAAGCAAAACCCTGACATCAACTACATCGGGATTGACATTCAAAAGTCGGTATTGAGTTATGCCTTGGACAAGGTGCTTGAAGTTGGAGTGCCCAATATCAAGTTGTTGTGGGTAGATGGTTCGGATTTGACTGACTACTTTGAAGACGGCGAGATTGATCGTCTCTACCTAAACTTTTCAGATCCTTGGCCTAAAAAACGCCATGAAAAACGTCGTTTGACTTACAAGAGTTTCTTGGATACCTTCAAGCGTATCTTGCCTGAGAATGGGGAAATCCATTTCAAGACAGACAATCGTGGCTTATTTGAGTACAGCCTAGTGAGTTTTTCTCAGTATGGGATGAAACTGAACGGAGTTTGGTTGGACTTACATGCCAGTGATTTTGAAGGCAATGTCATGACGGAATATGAGCAAAAATTCTCCAGCAAAGGTCAAGTGATCTACCGAGTTGAGGCAGAATTTTAAGAAATAGCTTGAATACCAGCCGTTTGAGTGCTTATGCTTTACATAAATTGACAAACGTGCTATACTGATAGTAAGAATATGAGAAAGAGAGGCGGGGAAATATCTTCGCCTCTTGCTTATGAGGAGGTGGACATAATCGCAACAATCGTAGAATTAGTCAGAGAAGTTGTAGAACCTGTCATCCAAGCGCCTTTCGAACTCGTGGATATCGAGTATGGAAAGATTGGCAGTGACATGATTCTCAGCATTTTTGTAGATAAACCCGAAGGAATTACCTTGAACGACACGGCAGACTTGACAGAAATTATCAGTCCTGTCCTAGACACCATCAAGCCCGATCCCTTCCCAGAACAATATTTCCTAGAAATCACCAGTCCAGGCTTGGAACGCCCTTTGAAAACCAAGGATGCTGTCGCTGGAGCGGTTGGGAAATACATCCATGTCGGGCTCTATCAAGCCATCGATAAGCAAAAGGTTTTTGAAGGAACCTTGTTGTCCTTTGAAGAGGATGAGTTGACAATGGAATATATGGATAAAACTCGCAAGAAAACAGTCCAAATTCCATACAGTTTAGTATCAAAAGCACGTTTAGCAGTAAAACTATAGAAAAGAAAGGATAGCTTTTGAGGATTCAAAAGTGAAGAAAACATGAGTAAAGAAATGCTAGAGGCCTTCCGCATTTTGGAAGAAGACAAGGGAATCAAAAAAGAAGACATCATCGACGCAGTAGTAGAGTCGCTTCGTTCCGCTTATCGCAGACGCTATGGTCAATCTGACAGCGTAGCTATTGACTTCAACGAAAAAACAGGTGACTTTACAGTTTATACTGTCCGTGAAGTTGTTGATGAAGTATTTGATAGCCGTTTGGAGATCAGCTTGAAAGATGCTCTTGCCATTAATTCAGCCTATGAGCTTGGTGACAAAATCAAGTTTGAAGAAGCACCAGCTGAGTTTGGTCGTGTAGCAGCCCAATCTGCCAAACAAACCATCATGGAAAAAATGCGCAAGCAAACACGTGCTATCACCTATAATACTTACAAGGAACATGAACAAGAAATCATGTCTGGTACGGTAGAACGTTTTGACAACCGTTTCATCTATGTCAATCTTGGCAGCATCGAAGCCCAATTGTCCAAACAAGACCAAATCCCTGGAGAAGTCTTTGCTTCCCACGACCGTATCGAAGTATATGTCTACAAGGTTGAAGACAATCCTCGTGGTGTCAACGTATTTGTTAGCCGTAGCCATCCAGAAATGATCAAACGCTTGATGGAGCAAGAAATTCCAGAAGTCTACGATGGAACTGTCGAAATCATGAGCGTAGCCCGCGAAGCTGGTGACCGTACTAAGGTTGCTGTTCGTAGCCACAATCCAAACGTGGACGCTATTGGGACAATCGTTGGACGTGGTGGTGCTAATATCAAGAAAATCACCAGCAAATTCCATCCAGCTCGTTACGATGCCAAGAGCGACCGCATGATTCCTGTCGAAGAAAACATAGACGTTATCGAGTGGGTAGCAGATCCAGCTGAGTTTATCTACAATGCTATCGCACCTGCAGAGGTTGACCAAGTTATCTTTGATGAAAACGACAGCAAACGTGCCTTGGTCGTTGTACCTGATAATAAGCTTTCTCTTGCCATCGGTCGTCGTGGACAAAACGTTCGCTTGGCAGCTCATTTGACAGGTTACCGTATCGATATCAAGTCTGCCAGTGAGTTTGAAGCTATGGAAGAAGCAGGTCAAGTTGATTACGCAGTTGCGGATGAATTGATCGAAGAATAAAAGCTGCTAGAGGAGGGAAAGATGAAAACAAGAAAAATCCCTTTGCGCAAGTCTGTTGTATCCAACCAAGTGATTGATAAGCGTGATTTGCTTCGTATTGTCAAGAACAAGGAAGGACAGATCTTTATCGATCCGACAGGCAAGGCCAATGGCCGTGGCGCTTATATCAAGCTAGACAATGCAGAAGCCCTAGAGGCAAAAAAGAAGAAAGTCTTTAACCGCAGCTTTAGCATAGAAGTGGAAGAAAGCTTTTATGACGAGTTGATCGCTTATGTGGATCACAAAGTGAAAAGAAGAGAGTTAGGACTTGAATAAGCAAAAGATAAGCAATCTCTTGGGACTTGCTCAGCGAGCAGGCCGGATCATATCAGGTGAGGAATTGGTGGTCAAGGCCATCCAAGACCAGAAAGCCAAGCTAGTCTTTCTAGCACAGGATGCTGGTCCCAATCTGACCAAGAAGATTCAAGATAAAAGTGACTATTATCAAGTAGAAGTTATAACCGTGTTTTCAACACTGGAATTAAGCATAGCAGTCGGAAAATCGCGAAAGGTTTTGGCTGTGACAGATGCTGGATTTACAAAGAAAATGAGGTCTCTTATGGAATAGAAGAGGAGGACATGATTTGTCTAAGAAAAGATTGTACGAAATCGCAAAAGAACTTGGAAAAGAAAGTAAAGAAGTTGTAGCGCGTGCAAAAGAGTTGGGCTTGGATGTAAAAAGCCACTCATCGAGCGTGGAAGCTGCTGCTGCTGAACAAATCGCAGCTAGCTTTAAACCTGCTGCTCCGAAAGCAGAAGCAAAACCTGCAGCACCAAAAGTAAGTGTAGAAAAGAAAGCAGAAAAGCCTGTTTCAACTAAACCAGTTGTCACTAAGGAAGAAAGCAAACCAGCTGCACCTGTAGCTCCTAAGGAAGAAAAAGTAGTGGCCGCAAGACCACAAAGTCGAAACTTCAAGGCGGAGCGTGAGGCGCGTGCCAAAGAGCAGGCAGAGCGAAGCAAACAAAACAAGGGCAACAACCGTGACCAACAACAAAATAGCAACCGTCCGAAAAACGACGGCCGTAATGGTGGCAAACCTGGTCAAGGAAACCGCGACAATCGCCGTTTTAACGACCAAGGGAAGAAACCACAAGGTCAAGGAAATCGTGGCAATGATCGCCGTCAGCAGCAAGACTTCCAGCCAAAACCAGCTGGCCCACGTGTTGACTTTAAAGCCCGTGCAGCAGCCCTAAAAGCAGAGCAAAATGCAGAATACGCACGCTCAAGCGAGGAGCGCTTCAAACAATCGCAAGCTGCCAAAGAAGCCTTGGCTCAAGCTAACAAACGCAAGGAGCCAGAGGAAATCTTTGAAGAAGCTGCTAAGCTAGCTGAACAAACGCAGCCAGCCGTAACAGTAGCTCCTGTAGCTAAGGAAGCGCCAGTGGATACACGTCGTAAAAAACAAGCTCGACCAGACAAAGAACGTGACGATTATGATCACGAAGAAGATGGTCCTAGAAAACAACAAAAGAATCGAAGTAGTCAAAATCAAGTGAGAAATCAAAGAAATAGTAACTGGAATAACAACAAGAAAAATAAAAAAGGCAACAAGCAAAACAACCGTAACCAGGCTCCAAAACCTGTTACAGAGCGTAAATTCCATGAATTGCCAACAGAATTTGAGTATACAGATGGTATGACTGTTGCGGAAATCGCAAAACGTATCAAACGTGAACCAGCTGAAATCGTTAAGAAACTCTTTATGATGGGTGTGATGGCCACACAAAACCAATCTTTGGATGGTGACACCATTGAACTCCTATTGGTAGATTATGGTATCGAAGCCAAACAAAAGGTTGAAGTGGACAATGCCGACATCGAGCGCTTCTTCGTCGAAGATGGTTATCTTAATGAAGATGAACTGGTTGAGCGTCCACCAGTTGTAACCATCATGGGACACGTTGACCATGGTAAAACAACCCTCTTGGATACCCTTCGTAACTCTCGTGTTGCAACAGGAGAAGCAGGTGGTATCACTCAGCATATCGGTGCCTACCAAATCGTTGAAAACGGCAAGAAGATTACCTTCCTTGATACACCAGGACACGCGGCCTTTACATCGATGCGTGCGCGTGGTGCATCTGTTACCGATATTACTATCTTGGTTGTAGCGGCCGACGACGGGGTTATGCCTCAGACTATCGAAGCCATCAACCACTCAAAAGCTGCCAACGTTCCAATCATTGTAGCTATCAACAAGATTGATAAACCAGGTGCCAACCCAGAACGTGTTATCGGTGAATTGGCAGAGCATGGGGTTATGTCAACAGCTTGGGGTGGAGATTCTGAATTTGTCGAAATCTCAGCTAAATTCAACCAAAACATCGATGAACTCTTGGAAACAGTCCTTCTTGTGGCTGAAATCCAAGAACTCAAGGCAGACCCAACAGTGCGTGCTATCGGTACGGTTATCGAAGCTCGCTTGGATAAAGGAAAAGGTGCGGTTGCAACCCTTCTTGTCCAACAAGGTACCTTGAATGTTCAAGATCCAATTGTTGTCGGAAATACCTTCGGTCGTGTCCGTGCCATGACCAATGACCTTGGTCGTCGTGTCAAGGTTGCTGGACCATCAACGCCAGTTTCTATCACAGGTTTGAACGAAGCACCAATGGCGGGTGACCACTTTGCCGTTTACGAAGATGAAAAATCTGCGCGTGCAGCAGGTGAAGAACGTGCCAAACGCGCGCTCATGAAACAACGTCAAGCTACCCAACGTGTTAGCCTTGAAAACCTCTTTGATACGCTTAAAGCTGGTGAACTCAAGTCAGTCAACGTTATCATCAAGGCCGACGTACAAGGTTCGGTTGAAGCCCTTTCTGCCTCACTTCAAAAAATTGACGTAGAAGGTGTAAAAGTTACCATAGTTCACTCAGCAGTCGGTGCCATCAACGAGTCTGATGTGACTCTTGCAGAAGCTTCCAATGCCTTTATCGTTGGTTTTAACGTACGCCCTACACCACAAGCGCGTCAACAAGCCGAAGCTGACGATGTAGAAATCCGTCTCCACAGCATTATCTACAAGGTTATCGAAGAGATGGAAGAAGCCATGAAAGGGATGCTTGATCCAGAATTTGAAGAAAAAGTTATCGGTGAAGCAGTTATCCGTGAAACCTTCAAGGTATCTAAAGTGGGAACCATCGGTGGATTTATGGTTATGAGTGGTAAGGTTACCCGTGATTCTAAAGTCCGTGTCATCCGTGACGGTGTCGTTATCTATGACGGCGAACTCGCAAGCTTGAAACACTACAAAGACGATGTGAAAGAAGTTACAAACGGTCGTGAAGGTGGATTGATGATTGATGGCTACAATGACATCAAGATGGATGATGTGATTGAGGCATATATCATGGAAGAAATCAAGAGATAATAGAGAAACGATAGCTCATTTGACTCGTTGTCAACAGCGCCTTGATGAACTTTAGTTCTATCAAAGGCTTGTTTCCTAGATTCAAATGGCTCTAGTTCCTCTATCTATTAGAAAATAGCTAGGTCTGCTGGCCTAGCTTTTGGTTCAAAGTAGAGAAAGGAATATCATGGCAAATCATTTCCGTACGGATCGTGTGGGCATGGAAATCAAGCGTGAAGTCAATGAGATTTTGCAAAAGAAAGTCCGTGATCCGCGTGTCCAAGGTGTGACCATCACAGATGTTCAGATGCTAGGTGACTTGTCTGTTGCCAAGGTTTACTACACCATTTTGAGTAACCTTGCTTCGGATAATCAAAAAGCTCAAATCGGGCTTGAGAAAGCAACTGGTACCATCAAACGTGAACTTGGTCGCAATTTGAAATTGTACAAAATCCCAGATTTGACTTTCGTCAAAGACGAATCCATCGAATATGGAAACAAGATTGACGAGATGCTACGCAATCTGGATAAGAACTAGAAAAGAGGGGTACCCCTCTTTTTTGGTGTATGCTAATCGTCCTTATGGTATAATATAACAAGCAGAATCATTTTAGAATATACAATGGAGGTCGTCATGGACAATATCATCGATGTGTCAATTCCCGTTGCAGAAGTGGTGGACAAGCATCCAGAAGTCTTAGAAATTTTAGTGGAGCTAGGTTTTAAACCACTAGCCAATCCCTTGATGCGCAACACAGTCGGTCGCAAGGTATCGCTCAAACAGGGTTCTAAGCTTGAAGGAACTCCTATGGACAAGATTGTCCGCACACTGGAAGCGAATGGTTACGAAGTGATTGGACTAGACTAATGGCAGATGAACGGATTCATATCCTACGGGATATTTTGTTAGAATTGCACAATGGCGCCTCTCCTGAGTCAGTTCAGGAGCGTTTTGATGCGACCTTTACAGGTGTGTCAGCCATCGAGATTTCCCTCATGGAGCACGAGCTGATGAACTCAGACTCAGGTGTTACTTTTGAAGATGTTATGGAGCTCTGTGATGTCCATGCCAATCTTTTTAAAAACGCTGTTAAGGGTGTTGAAGTAGAGGATACCGAGCATCCTGGCCACCCCGTTCGCGTCTTCAAGGATGAAAATCTGGCTCTTCGTGCTGCCTTGATTCGCATTCGGAGACTATTAGATACCTATGAGTCTATGGAAGACGAGGAAATGCTGGCAGAGATGCGCAAGGGCTTGGTCCGTCAAATGGGGCTTTTGGGGCAATTTGACCTCCACTATCAGCGCAAGGAAGAGCTCTTCTTTCCTATCATGGAGCGCTATGGACACGATTCACCTCCAAAAGTCATGTGGGGAGTGGATGACCAGATCAGGGAACTCTTTCAAACGGCACTAACGACAGCCAAGTCACTGCCAGAAGTGTCGATTAGCAGTGTAAAAGAAGATTTTGAAGCTTTTGCGACAGAGTTTGAGAGCATGATTTTCAAAGAAGAGTCCATTCTTCTCATGATTCTCCTCGAGTCCTTTACTCAGGATGACTGGATTCAGATTGCGGAGGAGAGCGATGCTTACGGTTATGCCATCATCCGTCCGTCTGAGAAATGGGTGCCAGAACGCCAGAGTTTTGTTGAGGAAAAGAGTGCAGAGGAGGCCGTGCAGCTAGACACGGCTGAAGGCCAAGTGCAACAAGTTATCGATACACCAGAAGGTCAGTTTACCATTACCTTTACCCCTAAGGAAAAGGAAGCAGTGCTGGACCGCCATAGTCAACAGGCTTTTGGCAATGGCTATCTCTCCGTCGAGCAGGCCAACCTCATCCTCAATCATCTCCCTATGGAGATTACCTTTGTCAATAAAGACGATATTTTCCAGTATTACAATGACAATACGCCAGCTGATGAGATGATTTTCAAACGGACACCGTCCCAAGTCGGGCGCAACGTCGAATTATGTCATCCTCCAAAATATTTGGAGAAAGTCAAAGCCGTCATGCAAGGTCTTCGTGAAGGGGTCAAGGACAAGTATGAAATGTGGTTCAAGTCGGAGTCGCGAGGCAAGTTTGTCCACATAACCTATGCCGCGGTACACGATGAAGACGGAGAATTCCAAGGGGTGTTGGAGTATGTTCAGGATATCCAGCCCTACCGTGAGATTGATACGGACTATTTCCGTGGATTAGAATAAGGAGAATCAATGAGTTACGAACAGGAATTTATGAAGGAATTTGAAGCTTGGGTCAATACCCAGATTATGATCAACGACATGGCGCACAAGGAAAGTCAAAAGGTCTACGAGGAAGATCAAGACGAGCGTGCCAAAGATGCCATGATTCGCTACGAGAGTCGCTTGGATGCCTACCAGTTCTTGCTTGGTAAGTTTGAAAACTTCAAGGCAGGCAAGGGATTCCATGATTTGCCAGAGGGCTTGTTTGGTGAGCGAAATTATTAAAATAGTGATACTTTCTTGATTTTTTTCCAAAATCTTGATAGAATATCTTTATTAAATCCTTGTCAGAGCAGGGATTTTTTATTGAAAGGATTTTATCATGTCAAAGAAACTCCAACGTAAAAAACAATTGCGAAATAGCCTTCGTCGCTCAGGTGCCTTTTCAAATACTGTGACTAAGGTTGTTGAAGAGACCAAGAAAGTCGTGAAACATGCAGAAAAATCTGCCAGCCAAGCAGGAAAAGTTGTCTCTAAAAAAGTGGAACAAGCAGTAGAAGCAACCAAGGAACAAGCTCAAAAAGTGGCGAATTCAGTTGAAGATTTCGCAGCTACTTTGGGTGGCCTCTCAGTAGATCGCGCTAAGACTTTCTATGATGAAGGCATCAAGTCTGCGTCAGATTTCAAAAACTGGACTGAAAAAGAACTCCTTGCCTTGAAAGGAATCGGCCCAGCTACCATCAAGAAATTGAAAGAAAATGGTATCAAGTTCAAGTAATTTTTCTTGATCCTTGCATTTCCGTGAAAAACTTGTTACAATAAAGCCATCAGAGGTGTTTTGAATCCCACATTTTACAGGAAGTGGCGGTGCTGAGAAGTCCACAAATGTGTCAAAACTAGTTGCTGATGATTAAAATGAAATAAAAGTGTCTTTGTATATCCTTCAAAGGCAAGAGTTGCGGGCGTCTGCCCGAAATTGGGTGGTACCGCGGATAACACATTCGTCCCTGTCATGTAGATGGCAGGGGCGATTTTTTGTAGAAAGCGAGGTAGGAAGATGGAGCAAGCACAATTACCAGAACGAATAGAGATCGAGCGACTTGTCTTGCGAATCCGTACAGTAGCTGATGCCGAGGATATCCATGCCTACGCTAGTCTGCCAGAAGTTGCCTATCCAGCAGGCTTTCCACCCGTCAAGACCTTGGAAGATGAGATTTATTATCTCGAGCATATCCTTCCCGAGCGCAATCAAAAGGAAAATCTCCCAGCTGGTTACGGCATTGTCGTCAAAGGAACCGATAAAGTCATTGGTTCTGTTGACTTCAATCACCGCCATGAAGATGATGTTCTTGAGATTGGCTATACCTTGCACCCAGACTACTGGGGTCGAGGTTATGTGCCCGAAGCGGCGAGTGCCTTGATTGATTTAGCTTTTAAAGATTTAGGCCTTCACAAGATTGAACTGGTCTGCTTTGGCTACAATGTCCAAAGTCAACGAGTCGCAGAGAAGCTTGGATTCACCCTCGAAGCTCGCATAAGGGATCGCAAAGATGCCCAGGGCAACCGCTGTGACAGTCTGATATATGGCTTGCTGAAGAGTGAGTGGGAGGAACAAAACTATTAGTTAAACTGTTCGAAAAAATTTGAACAGTTGGGATTTATTAAAGAATTTCGAAAGCGAGGTGAAAAATTGGAAACAAGCCAGATTATTACTCTGATCAGTGGAGCTGGTATAGGAGCTGTCCTAAGTGCATTTTTGACGTTCATAAATAGTAGCAAAAAGAATAAACTTGATTTTATAACTAAGGAGCGTTCAGAGTGGAGGATAGAAATTAAGTCAATTATAGTTGATTTATTAGGTGGAAATAATCGAAAAAATGCTTTAAGTAGACTTGAAACTCAATTAAATCCGTATGGCAGATATATCTCTAAAGAAGATAGATATAACTTTTACATGAATGATGGCCATATCTGGGAGTTAATTGATAACTTTGATTATTCCAATCGAAGCGTAAAAATATTAACTAAATATCTCGAGATACTCTTGAAATATGATTGGGAAAGATCAAAACGTGAAATAAAAGTTGATGTTTTTAATAGTTTTATATACTTTATTCTTATTATCGGTGCTATCTCCAATTCTCTCTTAATTCTTTTTAAAATAAATGATTTACCACAAATTATAATACTTTCTCTATCATCATATTTTATGGTAGGAATTATATTCTATATTTCTAAAATTACAAAAAAATTTAAACAAAAGCGAATTCGTAACTTAATATGTATTATATTGCTATGCTTATCTATGCACTATAGTATAGATGGATTGTTATATTGGATAATCCCTCATGAAACAATAGATTTGAAAAATTATCTTGTTACATTTATGATATTAGTATTAATGATGAGTGTAGAATTCAAAATTTTTCTAAACACCAATGACGAGGAAGAAAAATATATCGCCCATATTAGTTGCATTAAAAATATTTCCAAAAAGGAGAACACACATGTCTAAAGAACTTTCACCTAAATACAATCCAGCCGAAGTTGAGGCTGGTCGTTACCAAAAATGGCTTGATGCGGATGTTTTCAAGCCTTCAGGCGATCAAAAGGCCAAGCCTTATTCAATCGTTATTCCACCACCAAATGTAACTGGTAAACTCCACCTTGGTCACGCTTGGGACACAACCTTGCAGGATATCATCATCCGTCAAAAACGCATGCAAGGTTTCGATACCCTTTGGCTTCCAGGGATGGACCACGCGGGGATTGCCACTCAGGCTAAGGTTGAGGAGCGCTTGCGTGGTGAAGGGATTAGCCGTTATGACCTCGGTCGTGAAAAATTCCTCGATAAGGTCTGGGAATGGAAAGACGAGTATGCCACGACTATCAAGGAACAATGGGGCAAGATGGGGCTCTCTGTAGACTACTCTCGTGAGCGTTTCACCCTTGACGAAGGCCTCTCTAAAGCTGTTCGCAAGGTTTTTGTTGAGCTTTACAAGAAAGGCTGGATCTACCGTGGTGAGTTTATCATCAACTGGGACCCAGCAGCTCGCACAGCCCTTTCTGATATCGAGGTTATCCACAAGGATGTCGAAGGTGCCTTCTACCACATGAACTACATGCTGGAAGATGGTTCACGCGCCCTTGAAGTTGCGACAACTCGTCCTGAGACTATGTTTGGAGACGTTGCCGTTGCGGTCAATCCAGAAGACCCACGCTACAAGGACTTGATTGGTCAAAACGTAGTCCTTCCAATAGCTAATAAATTGCTCCCAATCGTTGGGGACGAACACGCAGATCCTGAGTTTGGTACTGGTGTCGTGAAAATCACACCTGCCCACGATCCAAACGACTTCTTGGTTGGTCAACGCCACAACTTGCCACAAGTCAACGTGATGAACGACGACGGAACCATGAATGACTTGGCCTTCGAATTTGCAGGTATGGATCGTTTTGAAGCTCGCAAAGCTGTTGTCAAGAAACTGGAAGAAATCGGTGCCCTTGTTAAAATCGAAAAACGTGTTCACAGTGTTGGTCACTCAGAGCGTACAGGTGTTGTGGTTGAACCACGCTTGTCTACTCAGTGGTTTGTCAAGATGGACCAATTGGCGAAAAATGCTATTGCCAACCAAGACACAGAGGACAAGGTAGAATTCTACCCACCTCGTTTCAACGATACCTTCCTCCAATGGATGGAAAATGTCCATGACTGGGTTATCTCTCGTCAGCTCTGGTGGGGTCACCAAATCCCTGCTTGGTACAATGCTGAGGGTGAAATGTACGTCGGTGAAGAAGCCCCTGAAGGTGACGGATGGACTCAGGACGAAGACGTCTTGGATACTTGGTTCAGCTCTGCTCTTTGGCCATTCTCAACGATGGGCTGGCCTGATGTCGACTCAGCAGACTTCAAACGTTACTTCCCAACTTCAACCTTGGTAACAGGTTACGACATCATCTTCTTCTGGGTGTCTCGTATGATCTTCCAATCCTTGGAATTCACTGGCCGTCAGCCATTCCAAAACGTTCTTATTCACGGTCTCATTCGTGACGAGCAAGGACGCAAGATGTCGAAGTCTCTCGGTAACGGGATTGACCCAATGGATGTTATCGAGAAGTACGGTGCCGATGCCCTTCGTTGGTTCCTTTCAAACGGTTCTGCGCCAGGGCAAGACGTGCGTTTCTCTTACGAGAAAATGGATGCTTCATGGAACTTCATTAACAAGATCTGGAACATCTCACGCTACATTCTTATGAACAATGAAGGCTTGACCCTTGAGCAAGCAACGGCCAATGTGGAAAAAGTTGTAAACAAGGAAGCTGGCAACGTTACAGACCGCTGGATTCTCCACAACCTCAATGAAACCATCGGTAAAGTCACTGAAAACTTTGATAAGTTTGAGTTTGGTGTCGCTGGACACATCCTCTACAACTTCATCTGGGATGAGTTTGCGGACTGGTATGTTGAATTGACCAAGGAAGTCCTTTATAGTGACAACGAAGAAGAGAAGGTCATCACACGTTCTGTTCTCCTTTACACTTTGGATAAGATCCTTCGTCTCCTCCACCCAATCATGCCATTCGTGACTGAGGAAATCTTTGGGCAAATCTCAGAAGGTTCTATCGTCACAGCAGCATACCCAACTGTCAACCCAGCCTTTGAAGACCTTGCGGCTCACACAGGTGTCGAAAGCCTCAAAGACTTGATCCGCGCCGTTCGTAATGCGCGTGCTGAAGTGAACGTTGCCCCAAGCAAGCCAATCACGATTCTTGTTAAAACAGGCGATAGCGACTTGGAAGCCTTCTTTAACAGCAATGTCAACTACATCAAACGCTTCACGAATCCAGAACACTTGGAAATCGCATCAACCATCCCTGCGCCTGAACTGGCTATGTCAAGCGTCATCACAGGAGCAGAAATCTACTTGCCACTGGCTGACCTCCTCAATGTCGAAGAAGAACTAGCTCGTCTCGACAAGGAACTGGCTAAATGGCAAAAAGAACTGGACATGGTTGGTAAGAAACTCTCTAACGAACGCTTCGTAGCCAACGCCAAACCAGAAGTCGTCCAAAAAGAACGCGACAAACAAGCCGACTACCAAGCTAAATACGACGCGACCGTAGCACGTATTGATGAGATGAAGAAGTTGGTGAAATAAACACAGAAACACGGTGAAATGCCGTGTTTTTTGGTATAATAGTAATTGAGTATACTTTTATTAAGAAATGGAGAAGCAATGTCCTTAGTAGATGAAATCAACAAAAAAGAACTAAATTATTGGGATTTTTCAGATGTTGTTTCTACTGGAATTCATAAAATTAGTGCTTATCCAGCTACTATGGTTCCAGATATGCAAAACGAATTAATTAATTTAATAAAAAGTGAAGATAAATCGGTTCAAAATATATTAGACCCGTTTCACGGATCAGGAGTAACTCTAGTTGAGGGAAAGAAAAATGGTTTAACTCCAATAGGAATTGATATCAATCCTTTAGCTAATTTAATTACTTTAGTAAAATTACAAGGTGTCAGTAAAAAACAAATCAAACTCTCTAACAATAGAATAATTGAACTGTTACGTAAAGAATCCTTCGAGTTTGAAATGCATGATTTCTATAATATCAATAAGTGGTATAGAGAAGATTTTATTGAGACGTTTAGTAAAATTAGATCAGCAATACAAAGAGAAAGATATAAAAATATAAGACAGTATTACTGGGTTTGTTTGATAAATATTTTAAAAAAATATAGTAATACTCGTAGTTCTACTTTTAAACTACATGTAAAAACACAAAAAGATATCGATTCGATGTCTAATGATATCATTGAAGATTTTATAAAAAACATTGAGAAATCATATGTTTTTCTTCCAAATTTTATTCAATATGACAAAAAAAATCTTTATATAGGAAAAGCTGAGGACATATTATCAGAATTTGAAAATGGAACAGTTGATTTAATTTGTACATCTCCACCATATGGCGATAATCCAACTACAGTAACTTATGGTCAGTATTCCATACTTCCTCTATATTGGATTGATAAATCGGATTTAGGGAAATTTGATGAACAGCTAATTGCAAATTATTCTAGTATTGATTCTAATAGTTTAGGTGGAAACCGAAGAGTCAGAAGTAGTTTTGAATCTTCAATTCTCAATAATTTTTTACCTAGAATTGATGACAAAAAACAAAATAAAGTGAAAAATTTTGTGTTAGATTACCTAAATGTAATATCTGAACTTGTACGTGTCTTAAAGGTAGGAAAGTATATAGTTTTGACTCTTGGAGATAGAAGAGTAGATAATCAAGTGGTCCCCCTATCAACTATTACAACAGAATATCTGGAATCTAATGGATTCATTTTAGAAAAAGTGATTACCAGAAATATTCCCAAAAAAAGAATGCCCAGAAAAGTTTCAAAGGTCGGTGGAAATTCTGTAGAGTCTATGAATCAGGAACATGTTTTAATCTTCAAAAAGGTAGAAAATAGGTAATTTAATGAATAAAAAAGAAGTAAATTTAACTATTGATTCTAGAATTATTAGTCATTTGGGTGAAGCCTTAATTGATAATGAGAAAATAGCCTTACTAGAATTAATAAAAAATGCATCAGATGCTGATGCTAATTATTGTAATATTGAAATTGATACTCTCTATCAATCTGAGCATGGTCAGGGACGCATTATTATTGAAGATGATGGTAATGGTATGACTCCATATATTATTGAGAATGCTTTTTTAAAAATAGCTACTTCTTTTAAATCAAATCATCAAAAGGTTTCGCCTAAATTCAAAAGACAAGCGCAAGGAAATAAAGGGATTGGTCGATTGTCCTTGAATCAATTAGGTAAATTTATTTCTGTTGATACTAAGGTTGATTTGGAACTCTCTAAGTATTTTTCATCGGAAGAGTTACGAACTGTTTTAGGCTATAATACAAATGATGATTTCTTGAATAATAATGATTTTTATTATTATCATATCGATATTGATTGGGAACGTTATAGTAAGAGCAACGAATCAATTGAAAACGTTAAACTAGAATTACAAACTTTGCTATTCAATGAGTTAACTTTTAGTCATAAAAAAAATCACGGAACTAGAATTGAAGTGCTAGGTCTGAAAGGAATTGATTTTTGGCAAAGTACTCAAACGCAGAAAGAAATTGAACAAGATGTTTTAGAGTTCTTAAACCCTTACCTAGATGAAAAGTATAATTTTTATGTAAAGATTAATTTAGATAATAGAATATTTACAAGTAATAAATATGATATTTCTGATATAGAAAATAATTTTCTTTCAAAAGTGGATTTTAATTTTAATTCAAATGAAAAAATAATAACTCTAAATATAAGTAGAAGTAAAAAATATATCGATTATAAAGTTAAGCAATTAATTTCAGAATTAAGAAACTGGGAACTTGAAAAAGAGAACGAACCACCTTATAAAAAATACTATAATAAATGGATGGAAGAAAAAATATATATCGATTTATCCAGTTTGACACAAGCAAATGTATCTTTGCCAAATGTTAAATTTGGTAAGTTCTTAACTTATTCTGAAGAAGTTAAAGACGAAAAGCATAAGTCTAAGAAACAGATTGAGAAATTTTTCTTACCAGGTGATTTTAGAGGAACAATCTATGGTTTTGATTTATCTCCAACTAGTCCGGTTTCCAAAACTTTTAGAAATGTTTTGGAAGAAATTAAAGGAGTGAAAATATATAGAAATAATTTTCGGATTTTTCCTTACGGTAGTTCAAATAATGATTGGCTAGGGATGTCTGATTATAATCTACGGAATAAAGGTGTTATTTTTAAGCAACATAGTTCAACAGGCTTTTTCAATATTGATGGCGAACAAAACTTAGCTCTTTTGAAAGAGTTAACTAACAGACAGGGATTAGTACTAGATAATTTTGGAACAAATTTTATTCTTATTGCTAAAGATCTTATTTATAAGACGATAGCAAATAGGGATAAAGAACTGTCTCAATATTTTAATTTCAAAAGGAAAGAGATTAGTGAGCTACTTGAAAATCAGACTATAGAAATTGCGGAAATTTCTTTCAGAAAACAAGCAAATGATATAATTCAAACCGAGAATAAAGCAGAGAGACTTGTAAAAGAGTTTGATAATATGGATGACAATGAAAAGAAAAATGAACTAATTTCACTTCAAGAGTCAACCAAAAATTTACGAAATGCAGTTAACTTAAAAGAGAAACAAGTTGAAGAGCTTGTGACTCATATAGACGAGTTTGCACCAATTATGGGAGCTACCATTATAGCAGAGACTTTATCTCATGAAATTATTCGATTATCTAATAATATAAAGTTTAGCTCATCAAAAGTTAGAAATTCAGTTCTTAATAATAATGAAGAAGAAGCTATCTTGAATTTAAATCGGATAGATTCTAGCAATAAATTTTTAGTGCGTTATGCTTCATTACTAGATGTAAATTCATATTCTAGAAGACGACGTTATTCTGTAGAATCAATAAAGGAAAAACTTGAAGAGATTTTAGAAAATACCCCATTATTGACATACGGAAATACAACTGTGAATCTTAAAATTGTTGGAAATGATTTTAAAGCAAAAATTATTAGTGATAGCTTTAAAATTATCATTGAAAATTTAGTTATAAATTCGACGTATTGGCTAGATAAGATGAATATCAGTGATTCCTTATTAACGTTTGAACTTGATAATGATTTAGGAAAATTATTTGTATTTGATAATGGTATTGGAATAGATAAATCTGTTGAAAATCATCTATTCGAAGAATTTGTAACGAATAAACCTGACAATGATGGTAGAGGTATGGGATTGTATATTGTAACTACCTTGCTAAATGAATTTGGTGCAACAATTACTTTGGACGATGAGAGGAATCAATATGGCAATCTATATAAATTTGTAATCACATTCCCAGATGAAGAGGTATAATTTGATGAGTGATAAATTTAAAGACTATGGCGTGTCAACGATTATTGCAATTGATGATATTTTTAATGATATTAATGAAGAAGATAAATTAGAAAAATTTCTACCAGAAGTAATTGATGACTTAACTGGAGGAGAGTATGAACGCTTCAAAGATTATACAATTTTAGAATATATTGATGAGTCTGGTGAGGTGGATTTTATTGACAAATTAAAATCTACTCTTGATCAAATTGAACATTATAAATGTTTTCAATCTGAAAATATTGATTTTAAAACAATTGGTGCTGATTATGATCAAGTTGAGAGAGCTATAAATGAGATTGATGCAAGAGATAAATCTCGCAAACATTTGATACTTCTTGATAGAAAACTTCAGAATGCTAATAAAAGAACAAGTAATGATGAAATTTTTGTCAAAATTTTAAAGTTGCTACACAGTCGACTTCGTGAAAAAAATATTTTGCTCCTAATATATACTGATTCTAGTACGCCTCCCGAATTAAATAGTTTTGAAGGGACTAAAGAATATATATTAAGAATTTTAAAATCAGACGGAAAGATTGCAGAACAAGAAGATATTGCAGAACAAGAAAATATTGCAGAGCAACTGGTGCTTCATTTTAATTATGTTAAAAAGACAGAAGAGTTAACAGAAGATTTCTTTGAAAATATATTGAAATCTCAGAAAGCTAATTATATCAGTGAATATAAAAATATATTTGAAGAATCATATAGTAAGTTGACGGAAAGACTTTGGCAGTTGAATCAAAATCAAGTTTTGTTTTACTATGATTATATTAACGAAGGGCAACATGTAGATAACATCATTTACGAAACTTTTTTAACTAAATTTAAACAAGTTTATTCAGATACTTTTAATGAAGTAAATAATCATAAGGAACTAATTAATCCAATAAGAAGATCAATGCAACGTAGCGTTCAATCTATTCAAGACGGTGAAATACTTCGCTTTTTAAAAGACCTAGATTTAGCAACAACTTTTAATGATAGATTAATAAAAATATCATCTAGTACAGATATATCTTTTGGAGACGTTATAAAAATTGGTACGAAGAAATTTTTACTAATAAGTCAAGGTTGTGATATAACAATTAGAGACGATGGTAATAGGACGCTTTCTAATTTCCAATTGGTTGAGATTAAAGAGGATATAGAACCTATTACTGAGAAATCCCTCCATAACAAATTGAAAGATTTGAACAAAAAGTGTGAGGTTTATAATACTTTTACTAGTAAAAGTTTAGAAAAGCATGGTATACCTCTGAGTATTATTAGCAATCTTTTTGATCCTCAATCTTCTAAAAGGCATTTGGGGACTGAACAAATAAAAGAGCTTTATTTTAAACATGATTTTATAGAAGAATCAAAATCTAAAATATATTCTATTGAATGTATTTGGTTAGATGCTTTACTTCTAAGACAAAATGAAGAAGGTGATATAATTCTTTCTCAAGAAAATATCTCTAACTCTCATGAGATAAGATATGCAACTCAGAAATATTTCAACTATAAGTTTAACGAATTGATTACTAGAATAGGTGAAGAAGGTTCTAAAGAAATAGTTGAAAAAATTATTAAGTTCACTTTTGATGAATTACCAATTGAATGTGAATCAATATTTTCAGATGATCACAAATTAATCGGCTTCAAATTAAAAAATATTCAACGAATTGGTAGGCTAGATTTGCTTGATGCTATGAAAATTTTGAAAAATATTGTAGAACACGAGAGCCGCATCCCTATAACTCATATTTTGTCTATTTAGTTATATTTAGTAAAGGGACTAACACAACACCCCCTCTAAGTTCGAACCGACCTGAGAAGTACAACATTGCAGCTTTCTTTTCAGGTGTTGGGGGAATTGAGTTGGGATTTGACCAGACCAACGAGTTCAGAGTGGTGTATGCCAATGAGTTTGATAAGTATGCATGCTAGAATTATTCGTTTAATCAAACTATTCATCCAACGAACATTTCAGATGAGTGCATGGGATGTTGAATATAACTCTTTCATTATTTCTCTTCATAGAACTTATTGTGAATGATTTTTATAATTTAAGCCAATTCCATACCCATTTCACCATTTACCGATGACACAGAAAAACAATTGAAAGGATCTTTCTATGCAACCAACTTACAACATTGATAGTCCAAACTTGTCTTATGAAGCTAAACGTGATTTATGGCAGATAGGTTTTGGTCTGCAGAAAGTTGATAATCTAGTGCCATCAGCTTATATGGAATCTTTGGCTGAGAAACAGGCCCGAGGTGAACTAACTTATGAGCAGGTTTATGAAGATGCAACGGCTTATCATCATACCATTGATGCAAGTACGGAGGAGGCAGACTTGGTTTCTTTGCGTATCGTAGAACTCTTGTCTCGAAGAGGCTTTAGCTTCAGTCCTGCGACCTTACTTGCTATTCATAAGGAGTTGTTTCAAGATATATTTGAATCCTCTATTCCGGTGGGGCAATTTCGTCAGACCAATATCACAAAGAATGAACCTGTTTTGAATGGCGAAAGTGTTGTGTACTCTGATTACTCTATGATTCAAATGACCTTGGATTATGATTTTAATCAGGAAAAACAAGTTGCATATGCGACACTAACCAAGAAGGATATGGTTAAACAAATCCAGCATTTTATTTCAGGAATTTGGCAGATTCATCCGTTTCGCGAAGGAAACACTCGGACGGTAACGGTCTTTTTGATTCAGTATCTTCGTGAGTTTGGTTTTAATATTGATAATATACCATTTCAGCAACATGCCAAATATTTTCGTGATGCCTTGGTATTAGATAATGCAAAGATTTTACAGAGACGTCCTAAGTTTTTAACAGCTTTTTTTGAAAATCTCTTGCTCGGTGGTCAAAACGATCTGTCCTCAGAAAAGATGTATCTAGAACTCGATCTTTAAAAATCCTGATACTAAAATTTCGGGAGAAAATGAAGTAAATCTTTCCACACCTGATAATGAACTGCACCCCAAAAGTTAGACAGAAAAAATCTAACTTTTGGGGTGTTTTATTATGAAATTGAGTTATGAGGATAAAGTTCAGATCTATGAACTTAGAAAACAAGGATATAGCTTAGAGAAGCTTTCAAATAAATTTGGGATAAACGATTCTAATCTTAGGTACATGATTAAATTGATTGATCGTTACGGAATAGAATTCGTCAAAAAAGGAAAAAATCGTTACTATTCTCCTCATTTAAAACAAGAAATAATAAATAAAGTCTTACATGAAGGCTGGACTAAAGATAGAGTTTCTCTTGAATGAGGGAGAGTACCTAAAATGGGATGTAAACGTAAGAAAACTTGGGAAGAAATGACAGAACTAGAGCGACTCCAAGAGGAGAATGAACGCTTACGTACCGAGGTGGCTTACTTAAAAAGTTAAAAGAGCTGGAAGATAGGGACGAAGCCATACAGCGAGAAAGGCAGAGACAATTAGAGAAATGGCTTCATGAGGATTTCGACTAGATTTACTTCTTGAAGTGGCTCGTTTACCTCGCTCGACTTACTACTATCAGTTGAAGCAACGGGATGTATTTGAGCTTAAAACCGAAATTCAGGCCATTTATAATGACCATAAAGGAAATTATGGCTATCGTAGAGTTACTCTTGAATTGAGGAATCGTGGTCATATAGTAAACCATAAGAAGATCCAACGTCTGATGAAAATCCTTGGTTTTAGTCAATCGAATTCAACTGATAGATGTCTTTGAAAAGTTGTTGAAAGAGATTGATAATTTTTATATTATTAGCGGAAAAACTAAAGTCCGAGAGAGATCAAGTTTACTGAAGGCGATAGAACAGCTAGATAAAGGATTTATTTTGTTGTCTACTGGAAAATACATTGGCGAAGGTTTTGACTTACCTCAGTTAGACACGCTTATCTTGGCAGCACCCTTTTCTTGGAAAAATAATTTGATTCAGTACGCAGGTCGGATTCATCGAAACTACAAGGATAAGACTTTGGTACGTATTTTCGATTATGTAGATATCCATGTTCCTTATTTAGAAAAGATGTTCCAGAAACGACAAGTAGCTTAACGAAAGATGGATTATCGTGTCATTGAGGGTGAGGAGAAACAATTCGTTTATATTGATAGTAGATATGAGAATGTGTTGAGAGAGGACTTAGCAGAGGAAAGACAGGAGTGTATGCTTATTTTACCTTATGTGCACCAGACAAAACTGATGAATTTTCTAAAAGAATTTAGGATTAGTCGAATTGAGATATGTATACCAGAGACGGTTGCAAATAAAGCGTGGCTAGACCAGTTGAAGAGCAAGAAAATTAAAGTGTCTTTTACTCAATCAAAAATAGTCACGCCTATTCTTTTGGTAAACAAGACCATTGTTTGGTATGGTGCAATGCCATTATTAGGGAAGGTAGATGAAATGACCATATTACGTTTGGAATCAGCTAGTATAGTTTCTGAAATAGTGGCAGGTTTACGATAGAGAAAATTTTTAAAAATTTCTATGTATAATTTTCATTTTGAAAGAACGAGAAGTCTTGACAGGTCAACGACTCAATGAACTGGAAATCAAGGGTATTTGTTTGACCAAGTTTAATAATGGCGAAATCGATATTGCATTCATCGGGATTGATACCGAAAATCCACCTAGCGATACCATCGGCTGGGTAGCAAAGAAATAAAAAGTTTGCTGTCTTTTTGTTTTGTGTTTTACAGATTTTTCTTGACAAGTCTTTTTTGTTATGGTATTCTTTTATACAACACATGTTGCGCAACAATCGTTGCGCTAAAGGAGTCGTATGCCACCAAAGGTTAAATTTAGTAAAGAGACTATGATTGGAACAGCTTTACAATTGGTGAGAGAAGAGGGTCTGGCTAGTTTGACAGCTAGAGCATTAGCAGAGAAATTGGGAGCCACACCAAGAGTCATTTTTGGGCAATTTGCTAATATGTCTGAGTTACAAGCAGAGGTTATTGTTGCTGCGGAAATGGTAGTGGTGGAGTATATACGCAAGGCTTTAGAAGATGAGAAGCCTTTTCGATCTGTCGGGGTTGCTTATATACTTTTCGGATTAAAAGAGCCCCAACTTTTTCAATTGCTTTTCCAAAATCCTAGCAAAGATCCGATTCGTCGCTTTCAAGATTTTCTTCCCATGAAGGATCATAGTTACCAATTGGTTCTGGATTCGATTGTCGCAGACTATCCTTTGACGTTAGAGGAGGCTAGTCGCCTGTACCAGCATCTATTTATCTATTCACATGGCATGGCATCTATGATTGCTTCTGGTATTTATCAGTTCAGCATGGAAGAAGTGATAGGATTATTGACAGAGGTTTGTCAATCTCTCATCAAAGAAATGGTAGGGAAGAAATGATTCAACTAGAAAATGTTCACAAAAGTTACGGCCAAACCAAGGTCTTAAAAGGAATTGATTTGCAGATTCAAGACCAGGATGATGTGGTTATCCTAGGCCCTTCTGGATCAGGCAAGTCAACTCTCTTAAACGTATTATCCGGATTAGAAAAGGTAGATGAGGGGCATATCCTCATTAAAGGACAGGATTTGTCTCTATTCACGGATGTTCAATTGACAGCCTTTAGACGTGAGAAGGTAGCCTTTATTTTTCAGCAGTATTATTTATTACCAAATCTCACGGTCAGACAGAATGTAAAAATGGGAGCCAATCTGGCAAACAATCATGATTTTTTGCAGATCATAGAGGATTTGAGGCTTGGCGATAAGCTGGACAAGTATCCAAGTGAATTGTCTGGTGGGGAACAGCAGAGAGTATCCATTGCCCGTGCCCTGGCCAAAAAGCCAGAGATTCTTTTCTTAGATGAGCCGACGGGAGCCCTGGATGAAGAAACAGGGCGCAAGATTCTCGACTATATTTGGAAGTTGAAGGAAAAACTAGGCTTTACCTTGATCATGGTGACGCACAACCAAAATATTGCGGACATGGCGAGAACTATCATTCGCGTCAATAGTGGCAAGATTACCGAAGTTGTGACCAACGATCAGCCTCAGACTGCCTATGAGATTGGATGGTAAGCCATGTTTTCAGTAAAAGATATTCGAAAATTAGTTGTCGTCAGTATCATTGGGGCCTGTGCCGTCTTTGTGGCCAATCTCTTCTTGAATTTTTATCTTGATATTGAGCAGTTGGAGATTTCTAAAACTAATCCGATGATTCAGACCTACTATGACGCTCAGGTTTCGCTATCTTGGATGGTGGCCATGGTCAGTGGGGTCGTCTTGTCCTTGACGTCGATCCTCCTCATGTGTTTTTATATCAAACAATTTGTCGATGATCACAAGGAACAATTAGGAATTTTAAAGGCCTTGGGCTATAGCAATGGTCAGTTGGCTAAACGATTTTGGGCTTTTGGACTCAGTTTTGGAGTTGGAGCGCTTCTTGGTTATTTCGCTTCTTTTCTCATGATGGGACATTTTTATGACTTTCGCAATGAGAAGGGGATTTTGCCAGAAATCACCATTCATTTTCATTGGCAGCTCTTAGTTGCTTTGGTGATGCTACCCACAACCTTCTTTATGGTTCTTGCGGTTGGCTATGCTAGAAGACAACTACAAACGCCAGCCCTTCGCTTATTGAAAAAATCCCCAACACCAATCAAGGTCAAAAGGAGAAAGAGTGCTGTCACGAAAGAGAAATCCTTCCTAAAAGAGCTATCTTCGTCGCTGATTTGGGGGAGAAAATCGATCTTGTTTTTTGTGGTCTTTGGCTCCATGTGTTTCGCGGCCATGGTTCAATTGTCCTTTGGCCTAAGGGACTACACAGATGACATCATCCAAGCGATGATGATCATGATTGGCTTGATCCTTTCTTTCTCTATTCTATTTTTGTCATTGGGGATTGTGGTCTCAGAAAGTCGCGAAATCTTGGCCTTGATGAAGAGTTTTGGCTACACAAATCGTGAATGCCGAGGTCATATTCTCGCTCCCTATCGTTTTTGGGCCTATCTAGGATTTGTTCTTGGAACGGCTTATCAATATGGTATCATGGAAATCCTGATCGGTGTGATCAAAGATACGGTCCCAGAAAAAATTGAGCATCACTTTGATGGGAGTGTGTGCTTTTGGACTTTGATCGGTTTTGCTGTGGTTTATGAAAGCCTCTTTTATCTATCCAACAGAAAACTCAAAAAACAAACGATTAAAGAAGTTCTCTTAGCTGAATAAATAGAGAAGGTTGGATTCTCCAGCCTTTTTCTTATGAAACTCATTAACAAGAGAAGGATTTTTCACTATTCTAGGGAAAATGAAATAAAGGAAAGAAAACGAAGTTACTGGCAGGACCTGAAATGATCTTTTTACTTGATTTGACGCAACAAACAATCCTTTATCTCTCTAGGAATCCTCTTGCAGTTTGTGGTTGGTATTGGAGTTGCAGCCTTGAGTTATAATTAAATCAATATACCTGTGGTCATGTTACACAGGTCTTTCAATTAGCTAAAATATTTCACCTTTATTTTTTCTTAACCTTTGACTATTCCGCAAAATTATCGTACAATAAAGAGTACATGATAAAATGAGGTCAGAGTCTGTCTACTCTGGCGACAGTAGTAAAAATGAGGAGAAACGCTTTGGAATTAGAAGTATTTGCTGGGCAAGAAAAAAGTGAACTATCTATGATTGAGGTAGCGCGTGCTATCTTGGAACTTCGTGGTCGCGATCATGAGATGCATTTTAGCGATCTTGTAAACGAAATTCAAAACTACCTTGGAACATCAAACAGCGATATCCGCGAAGCCTTGCCTTTGTTCTACACAGAGTTGAACTTTGACGGTAGCTTCATCTCACTTGGAGACAACAAATGGGGGCTTCGCTCATGGTATGGTGTGGACGAAATCGACGAAGAAATCATTGCTCTTGAAGAAAGTGACGACGATGAAGTAGCACCAAAAGCTAAGAAAAAACGTGTCAATGCCTTCATGGATGGTGATTCAGATGCTATTGACTACAATGCAGATGATCCAGAAGACGAAGATGCATATGAAGCAGACCCAGCTCTTTCATACGATGATGAAAATCCAGATGATGAGAAAAATGAAGTGGAGGCTTACGATGCGGAAATCAACGAAATCGCTCCTGATGACTTGGGTGAAGATGTGGATCTCAACGAAGAAGACGATGAGTTTTCAGACGATGACGCTGAAATAAGTGAAGAAGAGTAAAATAACTTTAAAAGGAGATCGCTGGATTTCCTTTTTTCTTACTTGAGCGAGTCATCTGTTGTGATGCTGTCCTATTTTTGGTTTTCTGAAAACAATCTCTCTTTTTTCATATTTTGCCAATTCGGGTTGACAAATAATCTGCTTTAAGGTATCATATTGTTCGGGCACCTCTTTTAGAGGTCGGGGCTCCCTAGTTACTAGGGAGCTATTTTTGTTTTTTCAGGAAGTTTTTCTTGAAAAGTCGTGATTCATAAGGGTCTTGTTTTCTATCTCCCCTTGTAGTTAACAAGACCTTGAGCATTTTAGAAAGAGGAATCTATGTCTACGAAATATATTTTTGTAACTGGTGGTGTGGTATCGTCTATTGGGAAAGGGATTGTTGCAGCGAGTTTAGGACGTCTCTTGAAAAATCGTGGTCTCAAAGTAACCATTCAGAAATTTGACCCTTATATCAATATCGATCCGGGAACTATGAGTCCTTACCAGCACGGGGAAGTCTTTGTGACAGATGATGGGGCTGAGACCGATTTGGACTTGGGTCACTATGAACGTTTCATCGATATCAACCTTAACAAATATTCCAACGTGACAACTGGTAAAATTTACAGTGAAGTTCTTCGTAAGGAGCGCCGTGGCGAGTACCTTGGCGCAACTGTTCAAGTCATTCCTCATATCACAGATGCTTTGAAAGAAAAAATCAAGCGTGCCGCTGTAACGACAGACTCTGATGTCATTATCACAGAGGTTGGTGGAACCGTTGGGGATATCGAGTCCTTGCCATTTCTAGAGGCCCTTCGTCAGATGAAGGCAGATGTGGGTGCAGATAATGTCATGTACATCCATACAACCCTGCTTCCTTATCTCAAGGCTGCTGGTGAGATGAAGACCAAGCCGACTCAGCATTCAGTAAAAGAATTGCGTGGTTTGGGAATCCAGCCAAATATGTTGGTCATTCGTACAGAAAAACCAGCTGGTCAAGGAATTAAAAATAAACTAGCTCAGTTCTGTGACGTAGCTCCAGAGGCTGTTATCGAGTCTTTGGATGTTGAACACCTTTACCAAATTCCATTGAATTTGCAGGCGCAAGGCATGGACCAAATTGTTTGTGACCATTTGAAATTAGACGCACCAGCAGCAGATATGACAGAATGGTCAGCCATGGTGGACAAGGTCATGAACCTCAAGAAGCAAGTCAAGATTTCCCTTGTCGGTAAGTATGTTGAGTTGCAAGATGCTTATATCTCAGTGGTCGAAGCCTTGAAACACTCTGGTTATGCCAACGACGCAGAAGTGAAAATCAATTGGGTCAATGCCAATGATGTGACAGCAGAGAATGTAGCAGAACTCTTGTCGGATGCGGACGGGATCATCGTACCAGGTGGTTTTGGCTAGCGTGGTACGGAAGGGAAAATTCAAGCCATTCGCTATGCGCGCGAAAATGATGTTCCAATGTTGGGTGTCTGCTTGGGAATGCAGTTGACTTGTATCGAGTTTGCTCGTCACGTTTTAGGACTTGAAGGTGCCAATTCTGCAGAGCTTGCACCAGATACAAAATACCCTATCATTGATATCATGCGCGATCAGATTGATGTTGAGGATATGGGGGGAACCCTTCGCTTGGGACTTTATCCGTCTAAGTTGAAACGTGGCTCTAAGGCTGCGGCTGCTTATCACAATCAAGAAGTGGTGCAACGCCGTCACCGTCACCGCTATGAGTTTAACAATGCCTTCCGTGAGCAGTTTGAGACAGCAGGTTTTGTCTTCTCAGGAGTTTCTCCAGATAATCGTCTGGTAGAAATAGTGGAGATTCCTGAAAATAAATTCTTTGTGGCTTGCCAGTATCACCCTGAACTCTCCAGCCGTCCAAACCGCCCAGAAGAACTCTACACTGCCTTTGTTACCGCAGCAGTTGAGAACAGCAATTAGCAAAATCAGAACCTTTGAGGACAATCTCAGAGGTTTTTTGCTAGCATATTTAGGATAAGACTTGTAAAAAAACAACATATTAATATAATGGATTCAATAAATCCAAAAGGAGGATATGCGATGAAAAAAATCACAAAAATTGGTTTATCTTTAGCAGGTCTAGCTTTACTAGCCTTTCCTCATTCGGGGCAGGCATTTGAGCTTGAAGAAGAATGGGTTATTAAGGGTGACGTTTGGTATCAAGATGGCAAAATTCTTCGATTTAACAATGGACATGAAGTAGATATCAAAGTCTTGGATTTGCCAAAAACTGAGAAAATCGAGTGGACGGTTAGTCTCAATGGTCAAGATCAGACAGTCAATTTCCTAGGTCAAGAAAAGGACAAGTCGATGGTCGGTACAGAGGGGCGTTATCTGAATTTCTACGTTCCTTATGGCTATAGAGGCGATATCAAGGTAGAAGCCAAGAGCGGAAATGAAGTAAAGACCTGGTCCACTAAAGTGGTTGATGATGTATATCATGACGGTGGAAAGAGTAGTTACTACCGTATTAACGAATCAAATAATCAATACACCTACCTTGATACAAAATGGGACTATCAAACCAGGACTTACACTGCCACCTTACCAGAAATTACTTCCAAAGGGCAAAAAGTAATTGCTTGGGCAGACGACTATGAAGAGTTGAAACTTGAAAAACCAGGAGTTATCAGTCATTCCTACAGGGGAGGAGCCTTCAAAGAATTTTATCCGATTGTAAAAGCAGAAAGCTGGTTAAAAAAGAATAACAATGAAGCCTGGTACTATCAAAAGCAAGGTCAATTGGTTCAAAATGCTTGGGTTAAGGACAATGGATCTTGGTACTTTATGGATGAAAAGGGAGTCCTATTTCATCAAACGTGGCTCAATCAAGGTGGTTTGATGATGAGAAAAATGAAGTGGAAGCTTACGATGCAGAAATCAACGAAATCGCTCCTGATGACTTGGGTGAAGACGTGGATCTTAACGAAGAAGACGACGAGTTTTCTGACGATGATGCTGAAACGAGTGAAGAAGTATAAGAAGCCTCAAAGAGGAGATCGGTTTGATCTTCTCTTTTTATTTGTCGGGAGAGAGTTGATGATTTCCTTGAAATCAGAGGCTAGAAGGTGTAAAATAAAAGTAGAAAGTTGAGCATTTTTTAAAGGAGGTGCCTGCCGATGGAGTTTCGTTTAGATAAAAGTTTGTATGACTTGGGGATCAAGAATGTCGTGATTGGTATTGCTAAAAACGTGAATCCTCACGCTGATTTGCCTCTTGCTTTTCTGAAAAAGAAAGAGGAGAGGGAGAAATGGGCGCTAGAGTGTGATGTAAAAGAAGTTCAAGAGTTTCCTGTTATCCAAGGTTACAGGCAACTGCTCCAGCGAGTCGGGCGTAGCGTCAAGAAAAATCCACCGACGGTGGTCGCCCTCATTCGCAATATCCAGCATCGTGGTTCCCTTCCTCACATCAATAGTATCATCGATATCTACAATGTAGAGGCGCTTTCTTCTTTGCTGGCGATTGGAGGGCATGATTTGGATAAGATTGGAGGGCAGATAGAGTTTTCTGTCAGCCAAAAAGAGGATGTTTTCCTGCCAATCTTATCAACTGAAAAACATGTATCCGAGACGGACTATGTCTATCGGGATGAAAATGGTGTCCTAGCTTGGCTAGATGTTCGCGATAGTGAACACTACAAATTTGATGAGGACACGAAAAATGCTATTTTCATTATTCAAGGTAATGAAAATACCTCGGTAGAAATGCGTTTAGAAGCGTTAGAAGAAATTGGAAAAGATTTGGCTGCTTGCATGCCTGATTTACAGTTTGAAAAGAAAGTCATTTCACTTGAAGGAAACCGCACGGTGGTTCAGGACATTTACTGAGTTTTGTAGTACCCACTTTATGGTATGTGAACAAAGGAGGAAAGTGCCCTGAAGTCCAATGTTTGGATCAAGGACAAGTGGTACTATCTGGATTCCTAAGGTAAGATGCTTCGTAATACCTACACACCTGATGGCTATTATGTCGGCAACTCAGGCGCTTGGCAATAATGATAAGATGTCCTCTTTCCTCATTGAGGGAAGGGGATTTTCCTTGCCCATATACTGCTTACCTATTTGTCCTAAAACCTTTTTTGTGTTACAATGAAAGGTATGAAAGCTAAGAAATTATGGATGACTGGCTTGACTGTGGCTGGTCTAAGTGCCCTTGCTTTAGGGGCTAAAAAAGCAGCAGATCATCACAAACTCATGAAGACTCAGGAAGAGTTGACAGCGATTGTACGAGACTATTTCTCAGATATGGGAGAGATTGCGACACTCTATGTTCAAGTTTACGAAAGTAGTCTAGAGCGACTCGTCGGAGGAGTCATTTTCGAGGATGGTCGTCACTATACCTTTGTCTATGAAAATGAAGATCTGGTCTATGAAGAGGAAGTCTTATGATTACTCCCAGTAGTATAGAAGAACTCGCAGGTTTTGTCGAGCAAGATGGCAAGAAGGTCTTTCTTTTTGTGGCGGACTGGTGTGGCGATTGTCGTTATATCTATCCTGCCTTGCCAGAGATTGAGGAGACCAATCCAGAGTTCACCTTTATTCGAGTGGACCGAGACCAGTACATGGATCTGGCTAAACTCTGGGATGTTTACGGGATTCCTAGCCTTGTTGTGCTAGAAAAGGACAAGGAAATCGGCCGTTTTGTTAATCGTGACCGTAAAAGCAAGGAACAAATTAACGAATTTTTAGCAGGACTGAAATAGGAGAAAAAGGAAACAATGATTTTTACATATAACAAAGAACATGTCGGTGATGTCCTTATGGTCATCGTGAAAAACAGCGGAGATGCCAAACTGGACGTGGAGCGTAAAGGCAAGGTAGCCCGTGTTTTCCTCAAAGAAAATGGAGAAACAGTGGCTTGGAATATTTTCGACCTTTCAAGTTTGTTTGAAATTGCAGAACGCGGTCAAGTTTTTTTATCAGATGAGCAAGTAGCACGTTTAAACCAAGAATTGCGAGCGGAAGGCTTTGCAGAAGAGATTGTCAATGACAAAGAACCTAAGTTTGTCGTCGGTGAGATTGTTGAGATGGTAGCCCATCCAGATAGCGACCACCTTAACATCTGCCAAGTTGCAGTCGCAAGTGACAAGACAGTGCAAATCGTGGCAGGAGCACCTAATGCGCGTGTTGGGTTGAAAACCATTGTAGCTCTTCCTGGAGCGATGATGCCAAAAGGCAATCTCATTTTTCCAGGCGAGCTTCGTGGTGAAAAGAGTTTTGGCATGATGTGTAGCCCTCGTGAATTGCATCTACCAAATGCTCCGCAAAAACGTGGGGTTATTGAATTATCAGAAGACCAAGTTATCGGAACTCCATTTGACCCAGCCAAGCACTGGACTGCCTAGGAAATTTTCAGTATTTGATAGACCAGATAGAAGGAAATAAGATGGCAAAAAATGTAGTAATTACAGGAGCGACCTCAGGAATCGGTGAAGCGATTGCGCGTGCTTATCTAGAGCAGGGGGAGAATGTCGTTCTAACAGGGCGACGGACAGACAGACTAGAGGCCCTCAAGTCAGAGTTTGCAGAAACTTTTCCAAATCAAACCGTTTGGACCTTTTCATTAGATGTGACGGATATGACCATGGTCAAGACTGTCTGTTCCGATATTCTAGAAACGATAGGTCAGATTGATATCTTGGTCAATAACGCTGGACTAGCTCTTGGCTTGGCTCCCTATCAAGACTATGAAGAGTTGGATATGCTGACCATGTTGGATACCAACGTCAAGGGTTTGATGGCAGTTACTCGCTGTTTCTTGGCAGCAATGGTAAAAGTCAATCAGGGACATATTATCAACATGGGATCAACCGCAGGAATCTATGCTTATGCGGGTGCAGCAGTTTACTCAGCCACCAAGGCGGCAGTTAAAACCTTTTCAGATGGTTTGCGAATTGATACCATTGCGACAGACATCAAGGTGACCACTATTCAGCCAGGGATTGTCGAAACAGATTTTTCTACAGTACGTTTTCATGGTGACAAAGAGCGGGCTGCGACCGTCTATCAGGGGATCGAAGCCTTGCAGGCACAAGACATCGCAGACACTGTTGTCTATGTGACCAGTCAGCCCCGTCGTGTGCAGATTACAGATATGACCATTATGGCCAATCAACAGGCGACAGGTTTCATGGTGCATAAAAAATAAAAAATTTTCTCGAAAAGTTACAAATTTTTGTAACTTTTTTTGATTCCTTACGAATAGATAAGTAGGAGGAAGAAAATATGTATAATAAAGTTATTCTTATTGGACGTTTAACGTCTACACCAGAATTGCACAAAACCAACAATGACAAGTCAGTAGCGCGTGCAACTATTGCTGTGAACCGTCGTTACAAAGACCAAAACGGGGAACGTGAAGCTGACTTTGTCAATTTGGTTCTTTGGGGGAAATTGGCTGAAACCTTGGCAAGCTACGCAACTAAAGGTAGTCTTATCTCTGTGGATGGAGAACTTCGTACCCGTCGCTTTGAGAAAAATGGCCAGATGAACTATGTGACTGAAGTCCTTGCCACAGGATTCCAACTCTTGGAAAGCCGCGCCCAACGTGCTATGCGTGAAAATAATGCAGGACAGGATTTGGCAGATTTGGTCTTGGAAGAGGAGGAATTGCCATTTTAATACTCTTCGAAAATCTCTTCAAACCACGTCAGCTTCGCCTTGCTGTAGGTATAGGTAACTGACTTCGTCAGTTTTATCCACAACCTCAAAACACTGTTTTGAGCAACCTGCGGCTAGCTTCCTAGTTTGCTCTTTGATTTTCATTGAGTATAAACATTGAAAAGTCTGAGTTGGTCTCAGGCTTTTTATCTTGCTAAAGTCAGACTTTTTTCTTGACTATTTCTGACCAAGTGATACAATAGAACTATGGATTAGCACTCAGATATAAAGAGTGCTAATAATATGTAGTTTATCATGGAGGAAAACAGATGTTGAAACCATTAGGAGACCGTGTGGTCTTGAAAATCGAAGAAAAAGAACAAACTGTTGGAGGCTTTGTCCTTGCAGGCTCAGCCCAAGAAAAAACAAAAACAGCCCAAGTTGTAGCTACCGGACAAGGTGTTCGTACCTTGAACGGTGACTTGGTAGCTCCAAGCGTGAAGCCTGGAGACCGTGTCTTAGTTGAAGCCCACGCAGGTATTGATGTCAAAGATGGCGATGAAAAGTACATCATCGTTGGCGAAGCCAACATCTTGGCGATCATTGAAGAATAGAAGGAGAAAGTAAGTATGTCAAAAGAAATTAAATTTTCATCTGATGCTCGTTCAGCTATGGTTCGTGGTGTCGATATCCTTGCAGACACTGTTAAAGTAACCTTAGGACCAAAAGGTCGTAATGTTGTGTTGGAAAAATCATTTGGCTCACCTTTGATTACTAATGACGGTGTGACCATTGCCAAAGAAATCGAGTTGGAAGACCATTTTGAAAATATGGGTGCCAAATTGGTATCAGAAGTAGCTTCAAAAACCAATGATATCGCAGGTGACGGAACGACAACCGCAACTGTCTTGACCCAAGCTATCGTCCGTGAAGGAATCAAAAACGTCACTGCTGGTGCCAACCCAATCGGTATCCGTCGGGGGATTGAAGCAGCGGTTGCCGCAGCTGTAGAAGCCTTGAAAAACAATGCCATCCCTGTTGCCAATAAAGAAGCCATCGCTCAGGTTGCTGCGGTATCTTCTCGTTCTGAAAAAGTCGGCGAATACATCTCTGAAGCCATGGAAAAAGTTGGCAAGGACGGAGTTATCACCATTGAAGAGTCACGTGGCATGGAAACAGAACTTGAAGTTGTAGAAGGAATGCAGTTTGACCGCGGTTACCTTTCACAGTACATGGTGACAGATAGCGAAAAAATGGTGGCTGACCTTGAAAATCCATACATTTTGATTACTGATAAGAAAATTTCAAATATCCAAGAAATCTTGCCACTTCTAGAAAGCATTCTCCAAAGCAATCGTCCGCTCTTGATTATTGCAGATGATGTAGATGGCGAAGCTCTTCCAACCCTTGTATTGAACAAGATTCGTGGAACCTTCAATGTCGTAGCTGTCAAAGCTCCAGGTTTTGGGGATCGTCGTAAAGCCATGCTTGAAGACATCGCTATTTTGACAGGTGGAACTGTCATCACAGAAGATCTTGGTCTTGAGTTGAAAGACGCGACGATTGAGGCACTAGGTCAAGCCGCTAGAGTGACTGTGGACAAAGACAGCACGGTTATCGTAGAAGGTACTGGCAATCCTGAAGCCATTTCTCACCGTGTTGCGGTTATCAAGTCACAAATCGAAACCACAACTTCTGAATTCGACCGTGAAAAACTTCAAGAACGCTTGGCAAAATTGTCAGGAGGTGTCGCAGTAATCAAGGTCGGTGCTGCAACTGAAACTGAGTTGAAAGAAATGAAACTCCGCATTGAAGATGCCCTCAACGCTACTCGTGCAGCCGTTGAAGAAGGAATCGTTGCAGGTGGTGGAACTGCTCTTGCCAATGTCATTCCAGCCGTAGCTGATTTGGAATTGACAGGAGATGAAGCGACAGGACGCAATATTGTTCTCCGCGCCTTGGAAGAGCCTGTTCGTCAAATTGCCCACAATGCAGGATTCGAAGGTTCTATTGTTATTGACCGTTTGAAGAATGCTGAAGTTGGCACAGGCTTCAACGCAGCAACAGGCGAGTGGGTCAACATGATTGAAGAAGGAATCATCGACCCAGTTAAGGTTAGCCGTTCTGCCCTTCAAAATGCAGCATCTGTAGCCAGCTTGATCTTGACAACAGAAGCAGTCGTAGCTAATAAACCAGAACCAATTACCCCAGCTCCAGCCATGGATCCAAGCATGATGGGCGGGATGATGTAAAAGTAACTTATAAAAAACACAAAAGGAGGGAACATGCATCCCTCCTTTTATGGTTTTCTCTTCTAAAATTGATTTGAGCTCTCCTAACTTATATGATAAAATAAGACTAGAAAAAGGAGAAAAACATGATCGATGTAGAAGAAATTCTGAGCAAGATGAATCCCAATCAGAAGATTAATTATGACCGTGTCATGCAGAAAATGGTACAGGTTTGGGAAAAAAATGAGCAACGTCCCACTATTCTCATGCATGTTTGCTGTGCTCCTTGTAGTACCTACACCCTAGAATACCTGACAAAATACGCTGATGTGACTATCTATTTTGCCAATTCCAATATCCATCCCAAGGCAGAATACCACAAGCGAGCTTACGTCACCAAGAAATTTGTCAGTGATTTCAATGAGCGAACAGGAAATACGGTTCAGTATTTAGAAGCCCCATATGAACCAAATGAATACCGGAAGTTAGTTAGAGGACTGGAAGAAGAACCCGAAGGTGGTGACCGTTGCAAGGTTTGCTTTGACTACCGTTTGGACAAAACAGCACAGGTAGCTATGGATTTGGGCTTTGACTACTTTGGTTCAGCCTTGACCATCAGTCCCCATAAGAATTCTCAAACCATCAACAGTATCGGAATCGATGTGCAAAAGATTTATACCACCCACTATCTCCCAAGTGATTTTAAGAAAAATCAAGGCTACAAGCGTTCGGTGGAGATGTGCGAGGAGTATGATATTTATCGTCAATGTTATTGTGGATGCGTCTATGCAGCTCAAGCCCAGAATATTGATCTTGTTCAGGTTAAGAAGGATGCCACGACTTTCTTGTTGGATAAGGATGTTGAAAAAGACTATTCCCACATCAAGTTTACTGTTACTAAATTAGATATATAGAAATCACCCTAGCTGAAAAGCTGGGTTTTTCAAATAAAAAACCGGAGCTCTCACCCCAGTTTGACAACTTTACCGATTCTTTAGTTCTATGTAGCGTTTGTACCAAATGTTGACATAGGCCTCTGAGAAAGGACCGCGTCCATTGTTAATCCAATCAACAAGGATTTTAACATGCTCTTTCAAAATATAGTCTAAATCATCAGAATACTTCATTTTGCGTTTATGACGCTCATACTCTTCAACGTCTAAGAGACGCTTTTCACCATCAGTGAAGACCTTGACATCCAAATCATAATCAATGTATTTCAGGGCTTCCTCATCTAGATAGTAGGGGCTAGCCATGTTGCAATAGTAGGAAATCCCATTATCACGAATCATGGCGATGATATTAAACCAATATTTTTTGTGAAAGTAAACAATAGCCGGTTCTCGAGTCACCCAACGACGACCGTCACTTTCGGTAACAAGTGTGTGGTCGTTGACGCCGATAATGGCGTTCTCTGTTGTTTTTAGTACCATGGTGTCTCGCCAAGTACGGTGGAGACTCCCATCATGCTTATAACTTTGAATTGTAATAAAGTCGCCTTCTTTTGGAAGTTTCATAACTAACCAACTTTCTACAATTTATAAGTTTATCGTTTACTATTATATCATAAATTGGTTTATTTTTTTTGAATTTTACACGAAAATATTAAAGATATTCTCTGAGAGCGCTGGCTATATCCGAAAAATCATAGCCTTTTCTAGCTAAAACTTGGGTCAAACGTTGCTTTAGTTCGTATCCTTCATATTTGCGAGCGTACTTAGTATATTGTTTGTCTAACTCTTTAAAAATGAGTTCCTGAGTCGTTTCTTGGTCAACTTGACTGTCCAAGTCATCAAATGAACTTTTAGCATCAGAATAGGAGAAGCCCTTGTTCGTCAAGTTTTGGATAATCTTTTCTTGTAAAGCACGAGCAGGGAGTTTTCCGGTGTGTTTTTTAAGCAGTTTCTCAGCTACACGTTGAGCAACCTCAGTGTGATCAAAATCCTTTAGAACATCTTCAATAGTTGATTTAGCAATCCCCTTTTGAGCAAGTTTCTGAGTCAGTACATAAGGCCCCTTATCACCAGAAAGTTGATTTGCATTGATAATGGAATAAGCATACTGACGATCATTAATCCAGTTATCTTCTTTAAGGTTAGCGATAACTTGACTAGCGATTGTATCTTCAATATCATACTTTTTCATATACTCTCGCACTTCTTTTTCCGTACGAACCTTGAAGGATAGATGGTAGAGAGCAAGATTTTTACCATAAGAAAACTGGGCAAAATCCTGAATCTCGGTCAGTTCCTCTTTGCTAATGACCTTATCTCGAGACAGCATAAAACGGACAATGGTATCTTCAGTGATATAAGAGGTTTGCTGTCCATCTAACTCCATCAAGTAGAGGCGTTTTTTCTTTTCAAGTTTTGTGATTTTCATAGTTCTATTATACCCTAAAATGTGATAAGATAGGGGTATGAATCTGAAAGTCAAACAAAAAATACCTTTAAAAATCAAGCGGATGGGCATCAATGGTGAGGGAATCGGTTTCTATCAGAAAACCCTCGTTTTTGTACCAGGCGCCCTCAAAGGAGAAGATATCTATTGTCAGATTACTTCTATTAAACGTAACTTTGTTGAAGCAAAATTACTAAAGGTTAATAAGAAGTCTAAATTTCGAGTCGTACCGGCTTGTACGATTTATAATGAATGTGGTGGTTGCCAAATCATGCACCTCCACTACGATAAACAGTTAGAGTTCAAAACGGATTTGCTCCATCAAGCCCTGAAAAAATTTGCTCCTGCAGGATATGAAAACTATGAAATCCGTCCAACTATCGGAATGCAGGAACCAAAGTACTACCGTGCTAAGTTGCAATTTCAGACTCGTAAATTTAACAATCAGGTCAAGGCAGGTTTGTATGCGCAAAACTCTCATTATCTCGTAGAGTTGAAAGACTGTTTGGTACAAGATAAGGAAACCCAAGTGATTGCGAATCGCCTAGCTGAGCTTCTTACTTATCATCAAATTCCCATCACCGATGAGAGAAAAACGCTAGGTGTTCGCACCATCATGGTACGCCGAGCGAGAAAAACGGGTCAAGTTCAGATTATCATTGTCACGAATCGCCAGCTTAATTTGAATCAACTAGTCAAAGACCTAGTCAAGGATTTTCCAGAAGTCGTCACAGTTGCAGTCAATACAAATACAGCAAAAACAAGTGAAATCTATGGTGAAAAGACGGAAATTATCTGGGGCCAAGAGAGTATTCAAGAAGGAGTACTCGACTATGAGTTTTCTCTCTCGCCCCGTGCCTTCTATCAGCTCAATCCAGAGCAGACAGAGATTCTCTATAGTGAAGCAGTTAAAGCTCTAGATGTTAGCAAAGAAGATCATCTGATTGATGCTTATTGCGGTGTTGGGACAATTGGATTCGCCTTCGCAAATAAGGTCAAGAGTCTCAGAGGGATGGATATTATTCCAGAAGCCATTGAAGATGCCAAGCAAAATGCTCAAAGAATGGGTTTTGACAATACCCATTACGAAGCGGGAACAGCTGAAGAGATTATTCCGCGCTGGTATCAAGAAGGCTACCGAGCAGATGCCTTGATAGTCGACCCTCCTCGTACAGGCTTAGATGATAAGTTGTTGGATACCGTTCTGACCTATGTCCCAGAAAAAATGGTCTATGTATCCTGCAATGTTTCAACATTAGCGCGAGATTTGGTTAAACTAGTGAAAGTTTACGACCTCCAGTACATCCAGTCAGTCGATATGTTTCCCCACACCGCACGGACAGAAGCAGTGGTTAAGTTAGTGAAGAAAAGAAAAAATTAAATTCACTGAAAAAATCCCTTGACAAAGTTTGAAAAGTAGGTATAATAGAAAGAGTTGAAAAACTCAAGGTCCGTTGGTCAAGGGGTTAAGACACCGCCTTTTCACGGCGGTA